>JBEKVF010000130.1:0-6659 GCA_049514295.1 Acidimicrobiales bacterium | reverse complement strand
CTCTGGCCTGCCAGCGAATCGACGGTCCGGCCGTCGATGGTCACGTCGCCGCTGACGCCGGCGGTGATGTCCGTGAGGGCGCGGGTGCGGTCCAGGGACGTGAGCATCTGGGCCGCCTGTTCGTAGGTGCCGCTGGTGTTGATGCCGAAGGTCAGGTCGTACGTCTGGCCGTAGAGCGCCGGCGTGCTCGTGAGATGCGTCAGGCTGGCACCGAACACCGCTGTCCCACACAGGGCCGTCACCGCCAGGACCGATCCCAGCAGGGCTGTGCCGACCGGGACCGCGCCACGGCCGCTCCCTCGTTCGAGGGCGTGTCGGACGCCCACCACCACACTCGGGGGGGCTCCGGCTCTGACCAACCAGGTCACCAGGCGGGACGGGTGGGTCGCCGGCTCGGCGTCTGCGTTGGGCCTGGTGTGGGCGGTACGGACGGACGGCCAGATCGCCAGGGCGAGGACGACGACGACCGTCGCCGCCGCCCCGAAGAGCAACACGAGTGGATCGAAGACAAACCCGAGGGCGGGCTCGGCGAGTCTCGCCTCACCGACGGGAGTGAGGGGGGAGAGAGCGAAGGCCAGGAGGACGCCTCCGAGAGCTCCCACCACGCCGATCAGCAGCGCCCGGGCCATGCCGAGCGCGACCAACCGGCGACGGGAGAGGCCGAGAGCGCTCAACGTGGCGAACGTGTCGGACTCGACCGCGGCCTGGCGGGCCAGCGCCTGGGCGATGACGATCACGCCGACCAGCGCGGCCAGACCGGCCAGGATCCACCACCCGACGGCCTGGGGATGGATGGACAGCTCAATCGCCTTGGCATCCGTATCGAGGTCGGTCACCGACAGCGCCGAGCGCCCGGATACGTGTCTCGAAGCGGGGGAGATCCGCCGCGCCATGCCGGAGCCGAACGAAGTAGGAGTAGACAGTGACTGAGCGCGCGCCGTCCTCCCGGGCGAAGGCCTGTGTGGTGTAGAGGTCATAGGACGGGGTGTTGGTGTTCGGGAACTCCGTCTCGCCCGCCTCAATCCCGACCACGCGGAGGTCGACGGTCGGGCCGTGCGGCGTGAAGCTTCCGTTCCCCAGCGCGGCGCTCCTCTGGGCCGGCGACGCGAAAGGCACCCGGATGACCGTGCCGAGATGCACGCCGTCGTCGCGCTGGAGGGTGAAGGATGCCAGGACCTGGTCCGGATCCGACTGGTCGGGCATCCGACCCGCCACCAGCTTGGCCATGCGCGGCAGGTCCGGCGGAGCCACCTCGAATATGCCGAAGTTCTGCGAATTGATCGGGCGGGAACAGTCACAGGTCGGTTGACCCCCGAGGGGGATCCCCACCGGGGTCGCCGATCTGACCTCGGGCAGCTCGGCCACACGGGGAAGTGGCTGCTCGGAGTAGAAGAAAGCGTCGTAACCGTGGGCTGCGTCGTAGCTGGGGAAGGCCGCGGCGGTACGGCTCCCGGCCGACGCGGTGGCGAGCACCACCCCGCTCACCAGCGCGATGAGCAGGGAGAGCAGCAGCCACGATCGCCAACGGTGGCGCAATTGGGCGCGCAGCAACAAAGCGAGAACCGCCAAGGTGGACCTCCGGTAGCCGAGTCTGCTTGTCCGGCACGAGGGTCACAAGGGCGCCACCTCACAGAGGGCGGTCGTGGTGACACCACCGGATGCCCCGTGTACGGAGCGCCTACAGCGGCACCACGCCGTAGGCGGGGTCGTCCGGTTTCAGGCCCTCTTCGGGAGCTCCCCCATGAGCGCATCGACCCTGTCCGCGATCTCGTCGCGAATGGGCCGGACGTCCTCGATCGGCTTGCCGGCGGGGTCAGGCAGTTCCCAGTCCACGTAGTGCTTGCCTGGGTAGACGGGGCACGCGTCACCGCATCCCATGGTCACGATGACGTCGGCGCCTTGGGCCATGTCGTCGGTCAGCTTCTTGGGCTTCTCCGCCGAGATGTCGATGTCCCACTCCGCCATGGCGGCGACGACGGCCGGGTTGAGCACCTCCCCGGGAGCCGAGCCGGCGGAGTGCACGATGACACGTTCGCCGGCTCTCTTCGAGAGGATGGCGGCGGCCATCTGGGACCGCCCCGCGTTGTGGACGCACAGGAACAGCACCCGCGGCAAGTCCGTGCTCGAGCTTCATCGGGGCGCAGATCGTCGGGGGGATTCTCGCCGTCGGGCTGATCAAGGTGCTGTACCCGAACATGACCTCGGAACAGGCGGGCGACATCCTCTTCCCTCATCAGATCGGAGCCGATGAGGGGGCGATCCCGGCGAAGGTGTCGGAGAACATCCGGCCGACGGTGATGGCCGGGTTGGCGAAACTGGTCGAGCTCGTGAAGAAGTAGGCAGCGCCGATATAGGCACCCACCGCCGCCGGCGCCGTCCTCGAACGCCCGGAGCGAGCCAGCGCGAAAATCACCAGGAGAAGCCCCAGCGTGGCAACGATCTCGGAGAGGAAGTGCGCCGGCGACGCGCGGTGCTTCGTCGAGATCTCGAACGCGGCCTTGGAGAACATGACGTTCGCCACGACGGCACCGAAGGCACACCCTGCGACCTGGGCTGGGAGGTAGGCCGTGGCGTCCCGCCAGGACAGGCCGCCGAAGGCGGCATCGACGAACGACACCACGGGATTGAAGTGGCCGCCCGAAACCGGCCCGAACATCAAGATGATGGCGAACAGGCCGGCGGCCGTTGCTGCCGCGTTCTCAAAGAGCTGCAGCCCCGTGTTCCCTGGGGAGAGCTGCTGCGCGGCGATGCCGGACCCGATGACCACCGCGGCGAGGAAGGCGCTGCCGATGAACTCGGCCGTCAGTCGGCGCCACAGCGCCACCTTGCTCACGACCGTGCTCCGGTGCTCTGCCAACCCGGAGAGGAGTCGGTCAGCAGCACGCCGCGGCGCTGACCGCGGGAGTCGCGACCGCCACGCCTTCCGGCGTGCAGCACGTCCCGTCGCCGGCGACATCCGACTCGACCGGCGCATCCGCCAGCACCGTGTAGACCTCCCATGGGGCCCCGTCGGGATCCTCGACCCACACCTTGTCCTGCACGGCGTAGCAGCAGGTGGTCTGCTCCTCGTCCACCGTGGCGAGTCCCTCACCGGAGAGCCGTCCGCTGGCCTCGGCCACCTCACCGGGATCCGCCACCTCGACCCCGAGGTGGTTCAGGGCACCTTCGACACCGCTGCCTCGAAGGTCGGGGCGCTCCATCAGCACCAACTTCAGTGGGGGGTCGTCGACGGCGAAGTTGGCATAGCCAGGGCGGACCTTCGCCGGGGTGGTGCGGAACAGCTTCGAATAGAAGTCGATGGCCTCGTCGAGGTCAGAGACGTTCAGGGCCAGTTGGACACGTGCCATGGGGACTCCTAATAGATTGATTGACATCGATCCGTTGAGTGTGCACAATACATTGACGGTTGTCAATAGGAGATGAGGTCCATGGCCCCCCGAACCGCAACCAGAGTCTCCGCGTTCCAGGCGGTCGCCTGCTGCCCGGCCATCACCGATGCGGCGCTCACCGAGCAGGAGGCATCCGACCTCGCCGGGGTCTTCGCCGCCCTCGGCGACCCGGTGCGGCTGCGCTTGCTCTCCATCGTGGCGACGGAGGGGGAAGTCTGCAGCTGCAACCTGGAGGGGCCGCTGGCGAAGAGCCAGCCGACCATTTCGCACCACACGAAGGTCCTCGCTGAAGCGGGGCTGATCGAGGGCGAGAAGCGAGGCCGTTGGATGTGGTGGCGCGTCGTTCCGGCGCAGATGGAGCGGCTGCGCGACCTTCTGGGAGGGTGAGGCGGTGTCCCGGCTGACCACCTCGCCCGAGCGACAGCCGATCACATCGGGTGCGGCGTGGGCCGCCTGCGACGTCGCCGACCCGGCGGACTGGTCCACCCGTCTGTCGACCGCGCAACAGCAGGACATCATCGGTGCCGCCAAAGCTTTCGCCGGCAGCGGTGACCAGACACACGACGCGCTCCAGGCCGTATTCGACCTGGCGAGCATGCAAGTCGACATCACCGACTGGGTCAACGCGCTGCGAGCCGGCCGTGGCTTCGTCCTCGTGCGGGGATTCCCGACCGAAGAGCTGACTCCACGTGAGACGGAGGTGGCGTACGTCGGGCTCGGACTGCAGATGGGCACGCCGGTGAGTCAGAACGCGGCAGGAGACCTGCTCGGCCACGTTCGAGACGAGGGTGTGGCGCGCCGCGACCCCAGCGTGCGGCTCTACCAGACCCACCAACGCCAGGACTTCCACACTGACGGAGCCGACATCGTGGGACTGCTGTGCCTCCACCCGGCCCGCACCGGCGGAGAGAGCAGGATCGCCAGCTCGGCGACCGTCTACAACCGGATGCTCGCGGAACGCCCCGACCTCATCGAGGTGCTGCACCAGCCGATGTTCTGGGACCGCAACGGTGAGGAGTCGGCGGGCGAGGACCCCTACTTCGCCCTTCCCGTGATCAGCGAGGTGGCGGGCTCGCCGCGGATCTTCTTCATCGGCTGGTACATCAGAGATGCGCAGCGCCACCCGGGAGTGCCTCGGCTGACAGCACAGCAAACCGAGGCGATTGAGCTCATCGAGAGGATCGCCAACGACGAGGCCGTCCACCTCGAAATGGATTTCCGGCCGGGTGACATCCAGTGGCTGGCCAACGACCGCATTCTGCACAGTCGAGAGGCCTACGAGGACCATCCCGGTCCGGAGCAGCGTCGGCATCTCCTGCGGCTGTGGCTGGCGGCCCGCACCTTTGCGAGCGTGAACGACCTCTTGCGAGAGGGCATCCCGGTCAAGGACAGCCTGCGATCGCGAACCGAAGGGAGCTGACATGACGACATCAGATGCAGAGAGGATCCATCTCGCGGTGCGGGAACGCTACGCCCTGGCGGCGCGGGAAGCGGGGTCGTGCTGCGACACGACCGGCACCGCGGCGGATCTGATCGGCCGCACGTTGTATTCCGACGAGGACGCCGGTGCACTGCCCGAAGCGGCGTTGGCCGCATCGCTCGGCTGCGGCAACCCCACCATGCTCGCCGACCTGCACCCCGGTGAGGTGGTCCTCGACCTCGGTTCGGGTGGGGGCATTGATGTGCTGCTCTCCGCCAGACGGGTCGCCCCATCCGGCATGGCCTACGGCCTCGACTTCACCCCGGAAATGCTGGACCTGGCCCGGCGGAACCAGGCTGAGGCCGGGGTGACCAACGCCGAGTTCCTCGAGGGGACCATGGAGTCGGTGCCGCTGCCCGACGAGTCGGTCGACGTGGTCATCTCGAACTGCGTGGTCAACCTGTCACCGGACAAGCGGGCGGTGTTGCGAGAGGCGTACCGGGTCCTGCGGCCCGGTGGTCGCCTGGCCATCTCGGACATCGTGTTGCGCCGGCCACTGCGGGGGGAGATCCTGCACGTGATGGGTCTGTGGACCGGATGCGTCACCGGGGCGCTGCTCGATACGGACTACGTCGAACAGCTGGCCATGGCCGGCTTTGGCGAGGTCGACATCGAATCGACGCATGTCTACGACCGAGCCGACCTGACCAGCATGGCGGGTGATCTGTCCTCTCACGGAGCGATTCCGGCCACCCTGGACGTCCAAGGGACGTTGACCGAGCTGGATGGGGCCGTGATGAGCGCCTTCGTGAGGGCTCGCAAGCCTTCCCACGAGTAGATCCGGACGCAAAGCTGAGGATTGGAGCGGTGGAGTAAGACCTCTATCCGTCGAGCAGCCTGATCGCGGCCTCTCGGTTGGGAACGCCCAGTTTTCGCAAGATCGCGGACACGTGGCTGCGTACCGTGGTGGTCGAGACAAACAGGCGCTCGGAGATCTCGGCCGTCGTCGCACCCGTGCGCATCAACTCGAGCACATCCCACTCCCGACCGGTGAGGCGGGCCGCCGGGCCTTCGGCGACTGCGACGCGACGGTGTTCGCGATCCCGGAACTCCTCGACGAGGCGTGCTACGAGCGTCCCGGGAAGCGTGGCTTCCCCGTTGAGAACTCGATGCAGTGCGTCCCCGATGGTGGCCTCGTCCAGTCCCTTCAAGAGGTACCCGGATGCACCGGCTCGAAGGGCGTCGAACAGGTCCTCGTCCTGTCTGGACACGGTGAGCATCACCACCGCGGTGCCGGGAAGGGCGGAGGTGATGCCGGCGGTTGCCGCGATCCCGCTGCCGGGCATATTGATGTCGACCAGGCAGACGTCAGGGCACTCGCGTTTGGCGGCGAGGAGTGCTGAATCGGCGTCGGCCGCTTCCGCACAGACCCGGAATTCCCCACTTTGCTCCAACGCCGTACGGACCATGGCGCGGGTTCTGGCATGGTCGTCGGCCAGGAGGACGCTGATCTGCTTGGTCATGGCACGGCTACTTCGACCCGGGTCCCGTGTGAGGGCGCCGAATGGAGGTTGAAGAGGCCGCCGACCGACTCGGCCCGCTCCCTCATGCTCAGGAGGCCGAATCCCCCCGACGGAGACGTGCCGTCGGGGTCGAACCCGCACCCATCGTCCTCGACGACCAGTCGAATTCCGTCGTCCTGCCGCAGTCTGACGGTCACCCGGCTTGACGCACCGTGCTTCGCATTCGTCATCGCCTCCCTCAATATGCGAAGCAGGTTCTCGGTCACGTCACCGGCGATCTCGATGTCGTCGGTCAGCTCGAGATGCACGACGAGGTTGAGACGCTCC
>JBEKVF010000129.1:0-6734 GCA_049514295.1 Acidimicrobiales bacterium | reverse complement strand
GTCAGGGTGAGGCGGAGCATGTGCCATGCCGCCAAGAGGGGGGGGGGCCATGGTTGCGCCTGTTCACGAGGGCTGTGTTCCCGACCCGGCGGTGAGCCAGCTGCTGGACGCGGGAGGTTCTGTCGACGAGGTCGTCGAGCCGGCCGAAGAGGAGCCGGCCGAGCGGCGCCACGCGCATGCCGACCATCTCTTTATCGGCCGCGTGGTGACCATGGACGAGGGGCGGCCCCACGCCCGTGCGGTGGCCGTCAAGCACGGCCGCATCGTCGGCGTCGGGACCGTGGCGGAGCTTCAGGAGCACGTGGGATCCCTCACCAAGACCGTCGAGCTGGGTGACGCCGTCCTCTACCCGGGGCTGGTCGAACCGCACATGCATCTGTGGGTCACTGCGCTGATCTACCGCTGGATCGACTGCAGTCCGCTCAGGCATGGTTCGCTGGAGGAGGTCTTCGACGAGCTGAAGGTCGCCGCCTCGTCGGCCAAGCCGGGCGCGTGGGTCCTCGGCAGCGGTTTCGACCCCTCGCTCTTCCCCGGGTTCCCCGAGTTCGGCCGCAAGGAGCTCGACACGGTGTCGACGGACCACCCGGTGGCGGTCATGAACGCGTCCATGCACTTCTCCTACGTGAATTCGAAGGCCCTCGAGATCGCAGGCATCACCGACGACACCCCGGACCCCCCGGGGGGGCACTTCGGCCGGGACGCCGACGGGCGGGTCAACGGGGTCCTGGGGGAGATGGGTGCGGTGGCGATCCTGCTCAAATACATCGACAGGCTGAGCCTGCGCGAACTGGCGGACAACGTCCACGCCATCACCGACGACGCCGCCCGGGTCGGCGTCACCACCATGCGCGAGGCCGCCACCGGCGCCCTCATGGGCGAGAAGGAGATCACCCTGCTCCGGGCGCTCTCCACCCTCGGGCGCCTGCGCACCCGGATCAGCCTGGCCGTGCTCGACGACAAGGCTACCGAGTGGGACAGCACGCACGTCCACCCCGGGGCCGGGAACGACCGGGTGTGGATCGGGGCCCGAAAGATCGTGGGCGACGGTTCCAACCAGGGTCGGAGCGGCTACCTCCACGAGCCCTACCTCGGCACCACCGAGCGGGGGGCCATGAACATAGAGCCCTCGGCGCTGGCGAAGCGGATCGCCTGGTGCGAGGAGCACGGGTGGCAGCTGATGGTGCACGCCAACGGCGATGCCACGACCCAGCTGGTGGCCGAGGCGTACGAGAAGGCCCTTGGCGGCCGGCGCGGGAAGGACCTGCGCCACCGCATCGAGCACTGCTCGCTGGTCGACGACGGCGTGTTCGAGACGATGGCCTCGGTCGGAGTGTCGCCGAGCTTCCTCATCAACCACGTCTACTTCTGGGGGCAGACGCTGCGGGACAACCTCCTCGGGCCGGAGCGGGCCCAGCTGCTCGACCGGACGGCCCGGGCCGCCGCGGCCGGGCTCCGGTTCTCCCTCCACTCGGACTACAACGTCAGCCCCATCAACCCGCTGCACTACGTGCGCGTCGCCGCCACCCGTGACATGGCGGGGGGCGGGACCCTCAACGAGGCCGAGCGGGTCTCGGTCCACCAGGCCCTCCGGGCCGTGACCATCGACGCCGCCTGGCAGCTCCTCGCCGACGACGTGCTCGGCAGCATCAGCGTCGGCAAGCACGCCGACTTCGTCGTCCTCGATCGGGACCCCGAGGAGGTGGACCCCCGGGAGATCGACCAGATCCGGGTCCTCGAGACCTGGATGGGCGGGAAGCACACCTTCCGCGCCAAGGATCCAGAGTCGCAGTCGTGACCACGACGGCGGTGCCGGCCAGCGCCGAGCGCCAGTCCCTGGCGCCGGTCCTGGTGCTCGGCGCAGTCGCTGGGCTCCAGACGGCCGACCCCATCATCTCCTCGGTGGCCTTGGTGAAGGCCTCGGCCGACCTGCACTTCAGCGCCTCGACCGAGGCCCTGGCGGCCAGCATCTCGACGCTGGCCCTGGCCTCGACGGTCATCGCCGCTGGCCTCCTGGCCGACCGTATCGGCCGGCGCCGGCTGCTGGTGCTGGCGCTCCTCGTCACCATCGTGGGTGACCTGGCGGTGGCGGTGAGCCACGGGGCGCCCCTCTACCTGGCCGGCCGGGCGGTGACCGGGGTCGGGCTGGGCGGCGTCTTCGGCGCCGCCTTCGCCTTCATCCAGGAGGTGGCCCCCGACAACGTGGGCGGCGCCCTCGGGCAATTCGGGGCCACGGCGGGCCTTGTCACCATGGTGGCCGGCGTGACCGGCGGCAGCCTGGCCAGCACCAACTGGCGCCTCGCTTACCTCGTGATCCCCCTCCTCAGCCTGCTTGGCGTCGGCCTGGTGCTGGCGTTCCTCCCCCGGATCAGGGGTCAGCGCGGCCGGCCGGTCGACGTCCCGGGCCTGATCCTCATCGCCGTCGGGGTAATCGGCATCCTCTACGGGGTCTCGAACGCCGCCTCGAAGCTGGCCACGGCGAGGACCTGGCTGCCTATTCTCGTCGGCGTCGTCGCCTTGGGCGTCTACGTGGTGATCGAGCGGCGCTCCGACCACCCGGTGTTCCCCCTCGAGCTCTTCAAGAACCCGGTGTTCGTTGGGTCGGTGCTCGTGGTCCTGTGCTGGAACCTGGCCCAGGCGGCGGTCGTCCTGCAGCTCTCGAACGTGTGGCAGTACATCGCCGGCTACTCGCCCACCCAGGTGTCATTCGGCCAGCTGCCGGTCAGCCTGGTGGGCATCGCCAGCTCCATCATCGTGGGCCGGAGCCTCAAGAAGGGGAAGACCGAGCGCTCCCGCAACGTGCTCGGGCTCAGCCTGGTGGCCGTCGGGTTCCTCTGGCTCGGCCTCGCCCAGAAAGACTTCGGCTACCTCTACTACCTACCGGGGATCCTCCTCATCGGCTACGGGCTCCCCTACGCGGTGGTGGCCTCGGGCCGGCTGTTCATGAGCGAGGCGCCTCCCGGGAGCTTCGGCCCGGTGACCTCGTCCAAGACCACCATCGGCCAGTTCGGCTACGCCTTCGGCCTGGCCGGCTCCATGGTGGTCGTGAGCAACGTGACCATCCTCGGCGTGGAGCACAAGCTCCAGGCCGCCGGCGTGCCGCCCAGCCAGACCGGCCAGGGCCTCGACGACGTGACCAACTACGCCAACACCGGCCGGGTGGCCCCGGGCGAGCTGGCCCACCGGGCGCTGCATTTGGCCTCGGGCACGTACTTCCACGCCTTCGACCTGACCATGCTGGTCGCCGCCTTCATCTGCGCGGCGACGGCGGCCGTTGCCTGGGTGCTGCTCGGGAGGCGTCACCCGCCGGCGGTGGCGCCGGAACCCGCTCCCTCGGTGGCGCCGGCGACCGCCTGACCCCGGAGCGCTCGGCGTGCCAGTCGGCCGTGCTCCACCGGTCCGAGCTCGATCTCCAAAGGTTGACCCCACGGACTAGAGCCTGACCAGAGCAGTGACATCACGGTGCCGGTCGCATCCGTTTGACCCTTGCCGCTCTGTCAAGGTCGCCCAAAACGCGCGCCCGACTTTGGGCGACCTGATCGATGGATCGACTGAACGATATGGGGCGCGTAGCAGCGTCGGCTGGGTTCCAGCGGACCATTCGTTCGGCCATATCCGAAGACCGGTCAGTCGGGGCTGACCGTGTCCAACCGGATGTGGGTTTGGGACGCGAGCAGTACTGACGCGACTCGTCCGTCGAGCCGCCGTCGGAAGGTTGCCTTCTCGCCCGACTGGCGCACTCCCGGCTCGATCAGGAACACGTCGGGATCGTCGGTGGCCGAGAGCGTCGGACACGATCCAGGATTACCTGGATCGACGAAGGTCAGCTTCCCGTCGCGCCATTCGAGCCGGAGGAGGGACCCTAACGCGGGTTCGGAGTAGATCCCGAGCAGCGGCCGGAACGGCTCCGGCGTCGGTGCAGGCGGCTCGATCGCGGGCGCTTGGGCGCTGACCGACCGGCGGGCGATAGCGGCCAGCTCCATGGCGAGGACTTCGGCCGCCCCGATCCCGTTCACCAAGGCGATGGCGCCGACCTGGGTCGTGGGGTCGAAACAGACGTTGGAGGAGAAGCCGTGCCACCCTCCTGAGTGTTGGATCCAGATGACGTCGTCGCGACGGGCCGCGAACCAGGTGATGCCCCAGGCCATATTCCACCCGTCGTCAGCGAGGTAGCGAGGCTTGTGCATGTCCCGCAATGTCGATGCGGCCAGCACCGTCAACGGGTCCGACTCACGGTGGGCACGAAGTTGGAACGAGACCCAGCGGGCTAGGTCTTCCACACTGGACCACAGGCCCGCCTCGGCCCATACCGGTCCCATGCTCGTTGCGATCTCGAGGTCGTCCGAGAAGGCGCGGGCTGCGTACCCGGTGGCCCGTCGGTGTTCGAGGTCCCCGGGGAGCGGTTCGAATCTTGTGGCGCTCATGCCCAGCGGCTCGAGGATCTCCCTCCTGACGTAGTCGGCGAATGGCGTTCCGCTCACCCGGGTCACGATCTCGCCGAGCAGCTGGTACCCGAGGTTCGAGTACTTCCACTGGAGGTTGGCGCCGATCTTCACCCCGATGTCGCCCGCGCGTTGCAGGGTCTCCTGCGCGACGCCCTCGTAGACGGGGCCGGCCAGATCCGTCCCCGGGGACTCGCTGACCAGTCCTGACTCATGGGAGAGCAGCCGGCGGATCGTGACGGTCTCGATGTCCCCGAAGGGGCTCTCGGCCTGCCGAAGCTCGGGAAGGTAGGCAACTGCCGGATCGTCGAGAGCCAGACGGCCAGCGTCGCGCAACTGCATGATGGCGGTGCCGGTGAATGTCTTGGTGACCGAGGCGACGAAGTAGAGGTCGTCCGCTGCCGAGGTCCGGCGTTCCGCGACGTCGGCGAACCCGACCCCCGACGACCAGGCCAGGGAATCCCCCAGGACCACGCCGACGGCCGCTCCAGGCAGTCGATGTTCCTTCACGAACGATGCCGCACACGCCTCCAGTTCCGATGCCACTTCGGTCAACTCGTTCGTCATCGTTCACCTCCGGGAGAGGGGACTCCCTGTCACCCGCCGCAGCAGTGATCTGCCATCTCGGGCCTGGTGTGATCCACGGCCACCCGTTCTTGCATCGACCGGTCGCTTCCGATTCTGAAGGTGGACTGATCCCGAACCGGACCTGTCACCGGATCGTGCAGCAGACCCGAGCCATACGCAACAGCCGCTGAGGCGTGGGCCATCCTCCGCCGCCATCCCCTCGGTCCGGAGGTTGGAGAGCATTCAGTAAACCCATGTCTCATGGCGGCGTCTGAAACGTGACTTCAGGGCATGAACCCGCAGTTCAGGGAGCCGAACGGCCGGATCTGCTCCGGTTCACTGGTTCAGTCAACCGCCGGTGCGCGAAGCCGACAGGGGGGCGCTCACGATAGCAAGCAGGCGTCCAGCTATGACTGAGCGACTGCGTCGCGAAACCGGCATCGTGGGACGAACGCCGCATATTGCATTTGATTCATGATCTCGGGGGCGCGCCTGGCCGTCCTCGAAGGTCATGCTTCCAGGTCGGCAAGCAGCTTGGCGCGGTGCTCTTCCAGCGCGGCGACCTCAGCTCGGAGCTTCTTCATTTCGCGGTCGACCCGCGCCACCTCGGCCCTCGCGCGCCAGAGCCGATGGTCCCGATCGTTGTAGGTGCTGTCCATGAGCTCCTCGACCTCGCGCCGCAGGAGCCTCAGCCAGGGATTGCCGTGGATGACGCCGACTCGGTACTGAAGCTGACCGGCGTCGATCGCCGCGACGATCTCGTCCTGGGTCAGCCCGAACTCCTTGGGTGCTGTCTTGTCGCTGAGCGTTGCGCCCTTCCGGTTCCATTCTTCTTGCACGGGGCGCGTCCTTCCGTCTCCAAGGGCCTACACCGGGCGGCAAAGCGTAACGCCATCTGGCAGATGTCTGTCTCGGGCCACGTCTCTCCCACTCCCGGTGTTCTGGCCGTCGTCGACGACAATGGGACGCCTTTTCGGGGACTCCTAGCCGAGAGGCTCGAACTATTCGGACGGTTCCTCCAGGTAAACAACGCGGTCCTCGAGCTCCTTGTCTGCGAGGGCGCTGATAGCTGCGGCGATCCTGGGAATGCCGCTGGGACGACGGGAGAACCGGGAGGAAAGAGCGATCAACACGCCTCGGTGATGCCCACCTGCGGTGAGCCGCTCGGCGGCGATCCGAGCGAAGTCCGAGACGTTCTCCGTGAGCAGCACGTACCCATCCTCCGCAGCGGCGGAGAGGACTTCGGGGTCGGACCGTCCACCCAGCCCCCGTTCTGCAGCGGTGGAAGCCTCGATGCCACTGGTCCGTAGTGCCTCAGCCAGAGCTGGCGGATACATCTCATCGAGTAGGAGCTTCAAGCGTTCGAGGTCGCAGCTGTCTCTTGGCGGTGCAAGTCGATCCGGGCATCTACCTCATCGGAGTAGGCGGCCCGGTAGCGGAGGGCGGCATCGATCTGTGCCCGGGTGAGCGTCGACTCATCAACCAGCACCGCCACAGGATCCACCTCACCCGACAACTCCTCGACCCACATCACTATTTCCCACACGTCGGCACCGCCCGCTAGCCCGGCCCGGCGCCCGGTGGGTCCGTCGCGGAAAGTGATCAACGGATGTTCGTCCCGGCGAACCCCTTCTTCGGCGTAGCGTCGCAGGCGATCCGAGCGAAGTCCGAGACGTTCTCCGTGAGCAGCACGTACCCATCCTCCGCAGCGGCGGAGAGGACTTCGGG
>JBEKVF010000128.1:0-6756 GCA_049514295.1 Acidimicrobiales bacterium | reverse complement strand
ACTATTGAGAGTATAGTATCTGATCATACAGATACTTGTCAATCAGCGATACTAGGGCTGCAGGTGGTTTTCGGGAGAGACTGCGGATATGGGAACGATGACGAGGCCAGCCAAGGGCGGTGACGACGAGCGGGTGGAGCCGGGTCCCGACGCCGGCACCTGCGGAGTCCTCGGCCAGATGGAGATGAACGACGAGCGGATCCGGCTGATGGGGCTCATCGTGCGCACCCACCGCCGCCTCACCGACTCCCTCGGGCGCGAGCTCGAGCAGTCCGTCGGGATCCCGCTGGTCTTCTTCGACGTCCTCATCCACGTCGGCGCGGCGCCCGAGGGCCGCCTCACCATGAGCACGCTCAGCGCGGACGTCTCCCTCACGACCGGCGGTGTCACCCGCCTCGTGGACCGCATGGTCGAGGCCGGTCTGGTGGCGCGGCAGAACTGTCCGAACGACCGCCGCAGCATCCATGTCGTCTTGACGCCCGAAGGCCAGGCGATGCTGGAGCGGGCGATCGCCGCGCACGTCGACGGTATCGACCGCCACCTGATCGCTCATTTGGACGCGGGCGACCGCGCCGCGCTCGAGGTAGCGCTGACGAAGGTGCTCGACGCCGGCTGCTAGCCGGTCAAGTCTCGCCCTCCACCTTCTCGAGCCATATGCGGACGGGCTGCGCGAGCAGCTCGTCGTCGAGCTCGAGCACTATGCCCTCCCCGTCACCCGGGCCGGTCATGATCTCGACGGCCAGGACCTCCCGTGCGATGTAGTCGAAGTGCTCGGCCACGGCATCGAGTCCCTCGACGCGCAGCCTGATCCGGTCGGACACCTCCAAGCCGCTCGTCTTGCGCAGGTCCTGCACGAGGCGCACCACCTCGCGGGCCAGCCCCCGCTTGCGCAGCCCTTCGTCAAGGGTGAGGTCGAGCGCGACCACCTCGCCGCCCTCACGAGAGACGGCGAAGCCCTGCTGGCCGCGGACGCGGAGCTGCACGTCGTCGGGCGACAGCACGACCGGCTCGCCTCCCACGACCACCGTGATGGACTCGCCCGCCTCGAGTGCGGCGGCCGCGGCGGCCCCGTCGAGGGCGGCCAGGGCGGGCCTGAGGTCCTTGACCCGGTCCTTCAGGCGCGGCCCCAGAGTGCTGAAGTTCGGCACGAGCTCGAACTGGATGACCTCGCTCAGCTCGTCGGCCGTGTCGATCTCGTCGACGTTGAGCTCGTCGGCGACCATGTCGCGCAATATCTCTGGCGCGTCAGCGGGCAGGAAGACGAGTGCGCGCGCCAGCGGCTGGCGCACCTTGACCGAAGCCTCGCTGCGGGCGGCCCGCCCCAACGAGGTGAGCCGGCGGGCGAGCGCCATCTGCGCCTCGAGCTCCGGGTCGACGAGGGCCGTGTTCGCCACCGGCCAGTCAGCCAGGTGCACCGAGTCACCGTCGTCCGCACCCGTCAGCTGGCGCCACATGGCGTCCGACACGAACGGGCACATGGGCGCCAGCAGGAGCGACAACGTCGTCAGGACATCATGCAGCGTCGCCTGCGCGGCCAGGGTGTCGCCGGGGGGCGCGGCCGGGTCGGTGCGCCAGAACCGCCGACGGCTGCGGCGGACGTACCAGTTGGAGAGGTCATCGACGAGGTCGCCCACCGCCGTCGCCGCAGCAAGGGGCTCGTAGCCCCGCAACGATTCGGTCACCACGACCGTCGTGCTGGCCAGGCGCGACAGGATCCAGCGGTCGAGCGGACCCCGGTCGGCCGCGGCGGGCACGGCCGGGTCGGCGGGGTCGAAGCCGTTCAGCGAGGCGTAGGTGGAGAAGAAGCTGAACGTGTTCCACAGCGTCAGCAACATGTCGCGCATGGCGGTGTCGATGGCGCCGAGCGTCGCCCGCGTCGGAGTCCACGGTGACCCCTGGCTGAACATCCACCACCGCATGGCGTCGGCGCCCCGCGTGTCGAGGATCTTCCAGGGGTCGATGATGTTGCCCAGCGACTTGGACATCTTGCGGCCGTCGGCGTCGACGATGTGGCCGAGGCAGACGACGTGGCGGTACGGGCTCTCGCCGAACACGAGGGTGTTGATGGCCAGGAGCGAGTAGAACCAGCCGCGGGTCTGGTCGATCGCCTCGGATATGAAGTCGGCCGGGAACGTGAACGCCTCCGCCGAACCCGGGGCATGGGGGTAACCGACCTGCGCCGCCGGCATCGACCCCGAGTCGAACCAGGCGTCGATCACCGGCTCCACCCGCCGCGACACCGACAGGTCGTCGACGTCGTCGCCCTCGGCCGCGCACGTCGAGCAGGTGAACGTCACCTCGTCGATCGTCGGGCGGTGGGGGTCGATCCCGGTCACGTCCCGCCCGCACAGGTCGGAGAGCTCGGCCAGCGACCCGACGCAGCGCAGGTGACCCCGCCCGCAGCGCCAGATCGGCAAAGGCGTGCCCCAGTAGCGGTCGCGCGACAGGGCCCAGTCGACGTTGTTGGCCAGCCACTCGCCGAACCGCCCCTCCTTGATATGGCCCGGGTGCCAGTCCACCGTCTCGTTGGCCGCCAGCAGGTCGTCCTTGCGCGTCGACGTGGCGATGTACCAGCTCGGCTTGCCCCAGTAGATGAGCGGGGTGCGGCAGCGCCAGCAGTGGGGGTACGAGTGCACGTAGGGCATGCGGCGCGCCAGCAGACCCGCCGCCTCCAGGCGGTCGTTAATGTCGTGGTTGGCCTCCCGCACGTCGCGCCCCGCCAGCCAGACGATGTCGGCGGTGAAGCGGCCGTCGGGGCCGACCGGGTTCAGCGAGGGCAGGCCGTTCTCGCGCCCGATCTGGCGGTCGATCTCGCCGAAGGCGGGCGCGAGGTGCACGAGCCCGGTGCCCTCCTCGGTCGTGACGTATGAGGCGGGGACGACCCGCCACCCGTCGGCACCGTGCGGCGGGTCGAGGTCGGCGAACGGGCGCTCGTAGTGCAGGCCGACCAGCGCGGAACCGGGGACCCGGGCCGAGACCCGGGCCGACGCCCCCTCCCCCAGCACGTCATCGACGAGGTCGTCGGCCATGACCAGCCCGTCGACGACGGCGTAGGTCAGCTCCGGGTTGACGGCCACACCGGTGTTCGAGAGCAGCGTCCACGGGGTGGTCGTCCACACCGCAAGCCACTCGGCGTCGCCCACCGCCGAACGGTCGGCGGGAGAGACGTCGACCAACCGGAACCGCACGTAGGCCGACTCGTCCTCCTCGTCGCGGTAGACATCGGCCTGCCCGAGCTCGTGGCTCGACAGCGCCGTGCCGCAGCGCGGGCAGTAGGGCACGACCTTGAGGTCTTCGTACAGGAGCCCCTGGTCATAGAGCTGCTGCAGGTGCCACCAGACCGACTCGATGTAGTCGGGGCTCAGCGTCCAGTACGCCGCGCCCATGTCGACCCAGTAGCCGATGCGGGTCGTGAGCCGCTCGAACTCGTCGACGTAGGAGTACACCGACTCGCGGCACGGCCGGGTGAACTCCGCGATGCCGACCTGCTGCTCAATCTGCTGCTTGCCGGTGATACCGAGCTTCTTCTCCACCTCGACCTCGACCGGGAGGCCGTGGGTGTCCCAGCCGGCCCGGCGCGCGACGAAGGCGCCGTCCATGGTGCGGAAGCGGCAGAAGAGGTCCTTGTAGACCCGGGCCCAGACGTGGTGCAGGCCGGGCATCCCGTTGGCGGTGGGGGGGCCCTCATAGAAGACCCACGGGGGGGCTCCTTCGCGCTGCTCAATCGACCGCTCGAAGACGCGGTGATCGGCCCATCGGGCCAGTTCGGCCTGCTCGAGGGCGACGAAGTCGATGTCGGGGGGGACGGGTGAGAACACGGGAAAGAGGCGGTCGGCGACGGGGGAACGGGCGCCCCCTGCGTCTCGGAAAGGATAGAGGGTATGCAACGGCCCGCTTCCGCCCTACCGTCCGCGGTCACCGTGCGGCCCGAGCCGTATGGCGACGAGGGGCCGCGCTGGGTGGTGGCGCAGGCCGAGGCGGAGCTCGTGACGCGCTATGGCCGGCTCGACGCCGGCGAGCGGGGGCTGACCGCGGCCATGTTCGAGCCTCCGACTGGGGCCTTCCTGGTGGCCCGCGCCGGCGGCGACGGACCACCCGTGGGCGGGGTCGGCCTGCGCGCACTGGACCCCAAGACAGGTGAGGTCAGGCGCCTCTGGGTCGACCCGGCGTGGCGGGGCCGCGGCATCGGCCGGGCTCTCATGGGGACCCTGGAGGACGCGGCACGGGCCCTGGGCCTGCCGGACCTGCTGCTCGCCACCGGCGACCGCCAGCCCGAGGCGGTGGCCCTCTACGGGGCCACCGGGTGGGAGCGCCTCCACGTGGACGCCGATGGCCGCTCGCTGCCCGCAGGGCACATCCGCTTGGCCAAGTTCGTCGGGAGCGGGTCCGATGGGGGCTGATCCTTTCGAGATCGTCTGCGAGATCGAGCCGGCGACCACCCCGGACCTCAAGCGGGTCCGCCACCAGATCGGCGTGCTCAGCCCCGTCGCCAGTGCCTTCCTCATCCCCGACAACCACATCGGTCGGGCGACCGTCAGCAGCGTGGCCGTCGCGCACGAGGTCGAGGCGATGGGTGGGCGCTCCATCGCCTGCCTCAACGCCCGCGACCGGAACCTCCTCGGGTTCCGTCGCGACCTGCTCACGGCGGCCGCCTACGGCGTCGACCAGTTCCTCTTCGTCTACGGCGACGAGCCCCTGGCCGGAAAGCGCACCAGTGAGCTCACGGTGCGGACGATGATCGCCGAGGGGCGCGAGTACGCCGCCGGTATGCGCTTCGGGGCGGCCACGGGGCTGCGGCCGCTGCCGGCGTGGAAGCGGGCGGCCGACTTCCTCTGCGTGCAGATCGGCTTCTCTCTCAGTGACCTCCTGGCCTGGCGCGCCCAGGTCGAGGTCGACGTCCCGGTCTACGCCGGAGTCATCGTGGTGGCGAGCGTCCGGATGGCCCGTAACCTGGCCACCGAGATCCCGGGCCTCGTCGTGCCGGCCGACCTCATCGAGCGCCTGGAGCGCGATCGCAACGCAGGCGTCGATGCGGCGTGTGAGCTGGTGGCCGGCATCCGCGACTCGGGGGCGTTCGAGGGAGTGCACCTCATCCCGGTGGCCCGCTACCGCGAGGTGGCGGCCCGCCTCGAGCGCGTGCTGCGGGACTAGAGACGATCAGCGGGTCAGCCGCCGGCGGGAATGTCGCCCGCGGGGGTGTCGCCGGCGTGGCGGCGCGCTACCTCGTCGAGGGCGGGCCCGTCCACCTGGAGCAGCGAGTCGACGACGAGGTCGGCCAGGCCGAAGGCGGGATGGCGACCCTCGCCGTGCTCGGGCACCGCGATGCAGGCCATGGACGCCGCCTTGGCCGCCAGCACGCCGGCCGGCGCGTCCTCCCACACGAGGCACCACCGCGGCATGGTGCCGAGCTTCGCGGCCGCGGTCAGGAACACGGCGGGGTGCGGCTTGCCGTAGTCCTCGTCCTCGGCCGAGTGGACCAGCGCGAACCGGTCCCGCAGGTCGAAGTGGGCCAGCGCGGTGTCAATGAGGCGGTACTGCGACGACGACGCCACGGCGAGGGTCAGGCCGCGCTCGGTGCAGAGGTCGATGGCGTGCGTCGCGCCCGGCTTCAGCTCGCCCTTCGTCACGATGAGGTCGATCACCCGGTCGACGATCGTCACCGCCACCTCGGCCGGCGTCGGGCCGGTCCATGGGTACAGCCCGTACCAGTGCGCGGTGACCTCGTCCACGAACATGCCCTTGGTGGTGCGGCAGCCCTCGACGGCGAGGGGGACGCCGAGCCCGCCGAGTATCTCGATCTCGGCCTGGTGCCAGAGGATCTCGGAGTCGATGAGGAGCCCGTCCATGTCGAAGATGGACGCGGTGAACCCCGCCGGGACGGGGCCGGCGGAGGTCAAGCGGCGGCCAGCTGCGCCTCGATGTCGCCCACGATGGCGGCGTCCTCCGGCTCCACCTGGGGCCGGTACCGGGCGACGATCTCACCGGCGGGCGAGACGAGGAACTTCTCGAAGTTCCACGTGATGTCGCCGGCGTTGCCCTCGGCGTCGGTCTTCTCGGTCAGCTCGGAGTAGATCGGGTGCCGGCCCTCGCCGTTCACCTCGATCTTCTCCATGAGCGGGAAGGTGACGCCGTAGGTAGCCGAGCAGAACTGCGCGATCTCGTCCGACGTGCCGGGCTCCTGGCCCATGAACTGGTTGCACGGGAAGCCGATCACGCTGAAGCCCTTGTCGCCGTAGGTCTTCTGCAGGCGCTCGAGGCCTTCGTACTGCGGCGTGAGGCCGCACTTGGAGGCCACGTTGACCAGCAGCAGGGTCTTGCCGCCGTAGTCGCTGAGCTTGGCGTCGTCGCCCTGGAGGGTGTGGATGGGGATGTCGTAGAGAGCCATGCCACGGACCCTACCGGCCGCCGGCGGCCGGCCGCTCAGGCCCGCGTAGGGTGGCCGGCATGCACGCGGTGGTGATCCGGGACGGCCGGCTGTGGTGGGAGGAGCACGAGGACCCGGTCCCCGGGGACACCGAGCTCCTCGTGGCGGTACGGGCGGCCGGGATCAACGGCGCCGACATCATGCAGCGGGCGGGCGGGTACCCGGCACCGGCGGGCTGGCCCCAGGACATCCCCGGCATGGAGATGGCGGGCGAGGTCGTCGAGGTGGGGGGGCAGGTGACGCTCTTCGCCCCGGGCGACCGCGTCATGGCCGTCGTGGGCGGCGGCGCCCAGGCGACCCTCGCCCGCGTCGACGAGTCCCACGCCCTGGCC
>JBEKVF010000127.1:0-6775 GCA_049514295.1 Acidimicrobiales bacterium | reverse complement strand
CACGACAAGGCGGGGGAGTGGATCCTGGCCCAGCTCGTGACCGGCGCGCAGGCGCGGCTCCGCGAGGAGGGGATCCGCGGCGAGGTCTACCTCTTCAAGAACAACACCGACTCGGTCGGCAATTCCTACGGCTGCCACGAGAACTACCTCACCGAGCGCAACGACGAGTTCAATCGCTACACAGAGGTGCTGATCCCGTTCCTGGTCTCGCGCCAGATCTACGCCGGCGCGGGCAAGGTGCTGCAGACGGCCCGGGGCGCCGTCTTCTGCCTGAGCCAGCGCGCGGAGCACATCTGGGAGGGCGTCTCGTCCGCGACCACGCGCAGCCGCCCCATCATCAACACCAGGGACGAGCCGCACGCGGACGCCGAGAGGTTCCGGCGCCTCCACGTGATCGTCGGCGACTCCAACATGAGCGAGTACGCCACCTTCTTGAAGATCGGCACGACCTCCATCCTCCTCGCCATGCTCGAGGACTCCTCGACCGTCCTGCGCGACCTCACGCTCGAGAACCCCATCCGGGCGATCCGGGAGATCAGCCACGACATCACCTGCCAGCGCAGGGTACGCCTGGCCAACGGCCGCGAGATGCGGGCCCTGGACATTCAGGCCGAGTACCTGGAGCGCGCGCTGAAGTTCCGCGACCGGCGCGGCCTCTCCCCGGAGGAGGACCGGGCGCTGGACATGTGGGAGCACTGCCTCAAGGGGTTGGAGGCCGACCCGACGTCGCTCTGGCGCGAGTGCGACTGGGTGGCCAAGCACCGGCTGGTCGAACAGATGCGGGCGCGCCACGACGTCTCACTCTCACATCCCAAGGTGGCGATGATCGACCTCATGTACCACGACGTCGACCGGAGCCGCGGGCTGTTCTACAAGTTGCAGCAACGCGACGAAATGGACCGGACCTGCACCGACGACGCCATCACCGAGGCCATGACGAAGCCACCCGAGACGACCCGGGCCCGGCTGCGGGGTGCCTTCGTGAAACGGGCCATGGAGCGCCGGCGCGACTTCACGGTGGACTGGGTGCACCTCAAGCTGAACGACCAGGCCCAGCGCACCGTGCTGCTCAAGGACCCCTTCAAGTCGCATGACGAACGGGTGGAGCGGCTCATCCAGTCGCTCTAGCGGCACCGTAGAGTGAAGGCACATGTTCAATCTCGACCCAGGCAAACTGATCGTGATCGCCGTGGTCGCCATCATTCTCCTGGGGCCTGACCGCCTGCCCCAGGTCGCGCGACAGGTGGGCGGCGCTTGGCGCTCCTTCAACGAGTTCCGGCACCGCATGGAGACCGAGATGCGGAGTTCCATGCCCGACCTGCCCCCGACCTCGGAGATCGCACGGCTGGCCCGCTCACCGTCCGCGCTCCTCAACCACCTCTCGAACATGTCCTCCGACGGTGATGATCAGGAAGAGGCGGCGGACGGCACGTTCCAGCCGCCGGTGGTGCCCGACGCCGTCGCCGGCAACGGCCAGGCGGCTTCCCCGGACCTCGTTGCTGACACCGCGGCTGAGACCCCGCCTGCGATGCCGGCGCCACCCGCCCCGGCCCGGGGGGACCGCCCGGCGCAGCCGCCGCGGCAGTCCGAGGTCATCGTTCCGAGCGACCCGACGCTCAACTGAACGGCGCGCGCGTGGTGACCCTTCCCTTCACAGCCAAGCGTAAGAACCGGCCGTCTCCCGACAACATGACGCTCGGGCAGCACCTGACTGAGCTGAGACGCCGGCTCATCATCTGCGTGATCGCCTTCGTCGTCGCCGCCACCATCGCGGTCTTCGCCTACGAGCCCATCCTGCACTTCCTCCTCCGCCCGCTGTGCAGCGTCGACTCCTCGACCGTCCACCACACGAGCACGGGGGGCTCGCTCATCATCGCCTCGAACGGCACGTGCAACCTCTTCGTCACGTCCCCGCTGGACGGCCTCTCGCTGCGCGTGAAGATCGCTCTCTTCGGCGGTCTCGTCCTGGCGTCGCCGGTGATCCTCTTCCAGGTCTGGCGGTTCGTGACGCCCGGGCTGAAGGCCTCCGAGCGCCGCTACGCGGTGCCGTTCGTGGTCAGCGCGTTCGTGCTCTTCCTGCTCGGTGCGGCCACCGCGTACATCACTTTGCCGCACGCGCTCGGCTGGCTGAAGTCCGTCGGCGGGCCCAACCTGCAGGCGATCTACGACCCGATCCCGTACCTAGGGTTGATCCTGCTCATGATGACGATCTTCGGGCTCACCTTCGAGTTCCCCGTCGTCCTGGTCTCACTCGAGCTCGCACGCGTCGTCTCACCGGCGCGGCTGCTGCGCTCGTGGAGATGGGCCGTCATCATCATCGTGGTGGTCGCCGCCGTCTTCACCCCCAGCTCCGACCCCTTCTCCATGTTCGCACTCGCCATCCCGCTCGTGGTCTTCTACTTCGTCTCCATCGGCATCGGGAAGCTGCTCGGCCGTTGACGGCTTTCCCGTGGCCCGTCCAGGAGACGGGCGGGGCGGCGGCGTTCGTGGCCGACCTGCCGTTCGTCCTCGACGACTTCCAGCACGATGCCTTCGGGGCCCTCGACGCGGACCACTCCGTCCTCGTGTCCGCCCCGACGGGCTCGGGCAAGACGCTGGTCGCGGCGTACGCGGTCCACCGCGCCCTGCGCGCCCACGGCAAGGCCTTCTACACAACGCCCCTCAAGGCCCTGTCGAACCAGAAGTACGGTGAGCTCGCCGCCTCCTACGGCGAGGACCACGTCGGGCTGCTGACCGGTGACACCACCCTGCGACCGCGGGCGCCGGTCGTGGTGATGACCACCGAGGTCCTGCGCAACATGCTCCTGGCCGGGTCGGACCTGCTCGAGGGGCTCCACACGGTGGTGCTCGACGAGGTCCACTTCATTCAGGACCGCTACCGGGGCGGGGTCTGGGAGGAGGTCCTCGTCCTCTCTCCGCCCGAGATCCGCTTCGTGTGCCTCTCGGCCACCGTGAACAACGCCGACGAGCTGGGCGGGTGGCTGCGCTCCGTGCGGGGCGACACGGCGGTGATCGTCGAGCGGCAACGCCCCATCGTGCTCCGCCACCACTTCGCCGTGCACCGGCGGGAGGACGAGGAGACCCTCCTCTGCCCCCTGCTGCAGGACAACGGCAGGCCGGGCGGCGAAGGCCTCCGCATCGACCAGGCCGTGCGCCGCGCATTGCAGGGACGGTCGGTTCACTGGCAGCCGAGAGGCAGGGGACCGCGCCTGCCCTATCGCGCCCCGCTGCGCACAGAGATGGTCGAGGAGCTGGGCCGGCGCGAGATGCTGCCCGCCATCGTCTTCATCTTCAGCCGCGCCGCGTGCGACGACGCCGTGCGCCAGGTCATGCGTGACGGCGTCCGCCTGACCGACGCGCAGGAACGCTCCGCCATCCGGCAGGTGGCCGAGCGCCGGGTCGAACCACTCGGCGACGAGGACCTAGGCGTCCTCGGTTACGACGAATGGCTCGAGGGCCTCGAGCGGGGCGTGGCAGCGCACCACGCCGGCCTGGTCCCCCTCTTCCGCGAGACGGTGGAGGAGTGCTTCGCAGCCGGGCTCCTGAAGGTGGTCTTCGCCACCGAGACGCTCTCGCTCGGCATCAACATGCCGGCCCGGTCGGTGGTGATCGAGCGCTTCACCAAGTACGGCGGATCGGGCCGCGCGACCCTCACGTCGGGGGAATACCTCCAGCTCACCGGGCGCGCCGGCCGGCGGGGGCTCGACGAGGAGGGCCACGCCGTCGTCGCCTGGTCGACCGAGATCA
Organism: Acidimicrobiales bacterium; assembly: GCA_049514295.1. GTDB lineage: Bacteria > Actinomycetota > Acidimicrobiia > Acidimicrobiales > RAAP-2 > Bog-473. Next base: position 3,028 of record JBEKVF010000127.1, on the reverse strand, counting down.
CCTTCGCGGAGGCGGCCCGAGTCGCATCGGCGCCACCACCGGACCTGCGCTCCGCCTTCCGGCCCACCTACAACCTGGCGGTCAACCTGGTCTCGCGGTTCGACCGCGGCACCGCCAACGAGGTCCTCCACCGCTCCTTCGCCCAGTGGCAGGCCCGCCAGCCCGATCTCCTGTCCCGTCAGCTGGGTCACCGCGTGGCGGTGCTCGAGCAGATGGGCTACGTCGACGACTGGACGCTGACGCCCTCCGGGCGTCGCCTGTCGCGCATCTACCACGATGCCGACCTCCTCATCGCCGAGGCGCTCGGGAGCGACGTGCTGGCGGGGGCGGAGCCCTCGGTCGTCGCCGGCGTGCTGTCGGCCGTCGTCTTCGAGCCGCGCCGGGCCCGCCGACTGCCCGGGCACCAGGGTCAACGGCGGGGCAAGCGGCGCGCCCATCTGCAGGACCGGCTGGGCGACAAGCGGACCATCGAGCTCGCCTGGCGCTGCGACGCCGTCAACGTCATGGCCGAGAGGATCCGCGACGTCGAAGAGGCCCACCTGGTCCCACGCACCCGCCAGCCGGCGGCCGGCCTGGCCACCGCGGTGGCGTCGTGGGCCAGGGGGGCCTCCTTCTCGACCGCCCTCGACGTGGCCGCCCGTGACATCGGGGAGCTGGCGCCCGGCGACTTCGTGCGCACCATGAAGTCCGTGGCCGACCTGGCCCAGCAGGTGTCGCACACGGCGGCCGACCCCGGCGTGGCCGCCGCGGCCCGGCAGGCCGTCGACCTTCTGCTCAGGGGCGTCGTCGCCGGGGGCCTGCCGGGCCGCTGACCCTATCCGCCACCGTCGCGTCACCCTCGTTCTATCGTGGGCCGGGCATGTTCCCCTACTCCGAAGAGCGCTTCACCGCGGACGAGGAAGCCATCCTCCGGCGTTACGTCACGAACCTGGACAAGCCGGTATTTGCCCTGGTCAACCTACCCGAGGTGGTCAAGGGCGCCCTCTTCGCACGGTACTCGCGCTCGGCCAAGAGCCTGCGGCGCCTGTTCCTCGAGGAGTTCGTGGGGGACCTCGACGTCTCGGGGGACGCCACCGTCGATGCCACGGTCGGCCTGGCGCGGGCGGAGCAACTCTACGAGAAGGTCTTCGTCGAGTACGGCGACGACTCGGTCGCGCAGCTCGGCGGCGTCCACCTCGCCTGCGAGCAGTCATCCAACGTGCTGTCGAAGGTGCTCGAGTGGGGACGGCTGATGTCGTACCTGGAGCAGTCGACCCGCTACATCGCGTACAACCAGCGCCTCGAAAACGGGCAGTACCGCTATTTCCGCCCGCCGGAACTGCTCGACTCCCCGCACGGCGCCCGCTTCGTGGGCGAGATGGACCGTGTGTTCGACACCTACGGCGCGCTGCTCCCGCGTATGCAGGCCTGGGTGGCGGAGCGGTTCCCGCAGCAGGCCGGCGACAGCGACTTCGTCTATCGCCAGGCGACGCGCGCCAAGTCGCTCGACGCGTTGCGGGGGATCCTGCCGGCGGCGTCGCTGTCCAACATCGGCATGTACGGCACCGGCCAGTCCTATGAGCAGTTGCTGCTGCGCATGCGCGCCCACCCCTTGCCGGAGGCGCGCCACTACGCCGACATGATGCTCGTCGAGCTCCGCAAGGTGATCCCGTCCTTCTTGCAGCGCGTCGACGTCAAAGAACGCGGCGGGGAATGGTCGGCCTACCTCGCATCCACCCGCCAGCAGACGTCGCGCCTCGTGGAGCGCCTCTGGCCCGACCTGGATTCACCGGACCCGGGGTCGGGAGCCGACGCCGGGGAGGCGGAGGTCACGCTGCTCGACTTCGACCCCGAAGGAGAGGAGAAGGTCCTGGTCGCAGTGTGTTTCTCGCACCTCGGCTGCTCAGAGCGCGAGGCGGCCCGCCGGGTCGGGCTTCTCGGCCACGACGACCGGGTCGCCTTGTTGCGGGCGTACGTGGGGGAGCGGCGCAACCGCCGCCATCGGCCAGGTCGCGCCTTCGAGCGGACCGACTACCGCTTCGAGCTCGTCACCGATTACGGAGCCTTTCGCGACCTGCAGCGCCACCGCATGCTCACGATCGAGTGGCAGCGCCTGGGCATCTCCCTCGGCTACGACATGCCGAGCCTCGTCGCCGAGGCCGGCGTCGCGGAGCACTACGACGAGGCGATCGGCCGCGCCGAAGAGCTGTACCGCACGCTGGCGCCCGAGTTCCCTGAGCAAGCCTCCTACGCCGTGGCGCTGGCCCACCGCATCCGCTACGTCATGCAGTGCAACGCGCGAGAGGCGATGCACCTCGTGGAGCTGCGCTCCGGGCCGCAGGGCCATCCCGCGTACCGCAGGGTGGCCCAGCAGATGCACCGGGCCGTCGCCGAGGTCGCCGGGCACCGAGCGCTGGCCGACGCGATGTCCTTCGTCGACCACGGAACGACTGACCTCGAGCGCCTCGAATCGGAGCGCCGGGCCGAGCGCCGGCGGTCGGAAAAATCCGCAACGCATTGACCAGGAACTACCCTCGTTCTCCCTGGTGGCGGCAGCTTCGGACATCTTGACGACCCCACCCCCGGCTTGCCTAGTGTACGGCGCAGTCCCCGACGCCCCTAGGGATGCTGCAGAGGGGGAAGCTCTGAAGCAGCGAGCGGGGGGATGTGCTGTGAGAGGTGGTGGTAGGCCCTGGGGGTCGAGTAGAGAACGTGTTGCTTGCCTGGCTACCCCAGGCGCGCGAGATGGCGCCAAAGACCCCCGGGCCCACCCGCCGGGACCCTCAGATTCCTCAACCGAGCCCTGACGGGGGACCCTTTCACGGCGATTGAGCGGTCTCTTTCACGGCGATTGAGCGGTCTCTCCAAGCGTCTATGCTCCCGCGGCACATGGCGACCAAGAAGAAGGCCAAAGTCGAAGATCTGGAGGCCGAGAGCCCTGACGTCGAGGACGAAGCGGCGCTCGACGACGAGCTCGACGTCGATGAGGACGTGGACATCGACGACGAGGAGGCGCTCGAGGGCATAGAGGTCGACGTCCTCGAAGACG
>JBEKVF010000126.1:0-9916 GCA_049514295.1 Acidimicrobiales bacterium | reverse complement strand
GGGATCATCGGCAACCCCGATCTGCTGTTCTTGGACGAGCCGACGACGGGCCTCGACCCGTCCGGGCGCCGCGAGACCTGGGACCTCATCCGCCGGCTCGCTGCCGGGGGCACGACTGTGTTGCTGACGACTCACTACATGGACGAGGTCGAGGCGTTGGCGGACCGGGTGGCTGTCCTGTTTGGCCAGGAGATCGTCGCCAGCGGCACGCCGTCGTCCATCGGCGGGCGTGACATCGGTGCGGTGACGGTCCGCTTCCGGCTGCCCGAGGGGGTGACGGTGGCGTCGCTGCCGGTGCCGGCCGAGCTCTCGGACGGTGGCCACGTCGAGATCCACACGGAGGACGAGGTCCGGGTCCTGCACGACCTGACCGGGTGGGCGCTCGACGGAGGCCACGCCCTGCAGGGGTTGTCGGTGCTGCGGATCTCCCTGGAGGACATCTATCTGGGGCTGACCCAGGGTGCGGCGTCGCGCCGGGCGGAGGGGTCGGACACGGCGGAGCCAGGGCAGGGGGTGGGGCAGTGAGCAGCACCGACCTGCCGGTCAAGGGATCGTTCCGCGGAGTCAGCGACGTGCCGCTCGTGGCGCGCCAGGTGCGCTTCGAGCAGCTCTCCTTCTGGCTGAACCCCATCGGCGCGGCGCTGACCATCGGGTTCTCCGTGGTCTTCGTCGTGATCTTCGAGTCCACGTCCCGGCACTCGACGGTGAACTACCTGCCGATCAATCTCGGCCAGTACTACGTCCCGGCCTTCGCCGCGTACGGCGTGATGGCTGCCTGCTTCAACATCCTCGCCATCAACATGGTCAACCGACGCGAGATGGGTCTCCTCAAGCGCCTCCGCCTCAGCCCGCTGCCCACCTGGATGCTGCTGGCGGCCATCTTCATCAATTGGATGATCATCGCGATCATTCAGGTCGTGCTCGTGCTCCTGCTGGGGCGCCTCGGCTACGCCGTGCACGGGCCGCACGACGTGGGGCTCTTCGTCCTCATGCTCATCGTGGGCATGTTCAGCTTCACGGCCATGGGGGTGGGCATCAGCACCGTGGTACCCAACGCCGACGCCGCGGGCCCGATCGTGAGCCTGGTGTTCTTCATCCTCGTCGCACTCTCGGGGCTCTACTTCCCGGTCAAGGCTGGTTCGGGGCTGGCCACGTTCACCGGCTTCTTCCCCATCCGGCACTTGATCCTGGGCCTCGTCGACACGTTTAACGGCATCCCGGGCACGTCGCCCTGGAACGATCTGCTGGTCATCGCCGCCTGGGGGGTCGTGGGCGCCTTCGTCAGCCTCCGGCGCTGGGACTGGTCGCCCAAGCGGGGCTGAGACAGCTCGGCCGGACAGGCCGTGGGCGGGTGAGCTAGAAGAGGGCGGTGAGCCGCAGCCACCCGACACCCCCGACGCACTTCCGTCCCGGCGTCTACGCCGCCACGCTTCCGGAGCGACCGGCCGTCATCACCTCGTCGGGTCGGGTGGTGACCTTCGCCGAGCTCGAGGAGCGATCGTGCCGGCTGGCCCGGGCCCTGTCCGCCCACGGACTGTGTCCCGGAGACCACGTGGCCGTGCTGCTGCCCAACGACCACAGGACCCACGAGGTGACCTTCGGGCTCCAGCGCTCCGGCCTCTACTACACCATGGTGAACACGCACCTCTCCCCGGAGGAGGCCGCCTACATCGTCACCGACTGCGGCGCCCGGACGCTGATCACCTCGTCCGCGCTCGCCCCGCTGGCCACCGAGCTGGTCGCGCTGACGCCCGCGGTCGAGCTGCGGCTGATGGTGGGTGACCGCCGGGAGGAGGGCCACGAGCTCTACGACGACTTCGTCTCGGGGTTCCCCGGCGAGCCGCTGGCCGCCGAGGTGGAGGGCTCGCCCATGCTGTACTCGTCGGGCACCACCGGCCACCCCAAGGGGATCCGCCGGCCACTGAGCGGGCTGCCCTTCGGGGCGGACGCCGTCCTGGCTCCGATGCTCGGGGGGATCATGGGCTTCGGGGAGGGCGACGTCTACCTGAGCCCGGCGCCCCTGTACCACTCCGCCCCGCTGGTCTGGTCGATGACGGCGATACGCCTGGGTGGGACCGCGGTGGTGATGGAGCACTTCGACCCCGAGGCGTGCCTGAGGCTCATCGGGGAGCAGCGGGTGACCCACGGGCAATTCGTCCCCACCATGTTCGTGCGCATGCTGAAGCTCCCCGACGAGGCGCGCGCCGCCTACGACGTGTCCTCGCTGCGCTCGGTGGTGCACGCGGCCGCCCCGTGCGCGCCGGAGGTGAAGCGCCGGATGATCGAGTGGTGGGGCCCGATCATCCACGAGTACTACTCGGGCACCGAGGGGATGGGCATGACCTGGATCACCTCGGAGGAGGCGTTGACCCATCCCGGGTCGGTGGGCCGGACCATCTGGGGCCAGGCCCACGTCTGCGGGGACGACGGCGAGGAGCTCCCGGTCGGCGAGGACGGCGTCGTGTACTTCGGGGGCCGGCCCGGCTCGCCCGGCTTCGAGTACAACCATGATCCCGAGAAGACCCGCCAGACGTTCAACGACAGGGGTTGGAGCACCCTGTGGGACGTCGGGCACCTGGACGCCGAGGGGTACCTGTACCTGACGGATCGCAAGTTGTTCATGATCGTGTCGGGTGGCGTGAACATCTACCCGCAGGAGATCGAGGACGTCCTCGTGCTGCACCCTGCCGTGGAAGATGTGGCCGTCTTCGGCGTGCCCGAGCCGGAGATGGGTGAGGAGGTCAAGGCGGTGGTCCAGCCCGCTGCCGGCGCGGTCCCCGGGCCCGAGCTCGAGGCCGAGATCATCGCCTTCTGCCGCGACCACCTGTCGCATTACAAGTGCCCCCGCTCGGTCGACTTCACCGAAGTGCTGCCGCGCGGCGAGAACGGGAAGCTTTACAAGAAGGTCCTGCGCGAGGCCTACTGGGCCAGCTCGGCCCCCAGCACTACCTGAGCGTCGGGGCTCGGCCGCACGTCGGCGTACCAGGCCAGTACGAGGGCGACACCGGCGCCGAACAGCAGGACATCGGTGATGCCGACCGCCGCGACGACCGGCCCGATGAGGAGGTTGCCGATGCCTACCGTGCCGCCGAAGCCCATCATCCACAGGGCCATGACCCGCCCGCGCACGTTCTCGTTCTCGTGCAGGCGGGCCTGCAGCGTCGTGTTCAGTGCCGTGATGAACGCGAAGTAGAACGCGCCAGTGACCGCGACGTTGACATAGGCGGGCACCGGGCTGCGCTCGAGTGCGAACGCGCACAACGAGATCGAATAGCCGACCAGGCAGATCCGCACGATGAGTGCTTTGGAGGTGGTTGCGAACACGGTCCCGATGGAGATCGCGCCGGCCAGAGCGCCGGTGCCGAAGCAGGCGTAGAGGATGCCGTAATCGGGTGACTCGGAGAGGTTGATCCCGAGGTTGTGGGCCGCGACGACCGGCATCTGCCCGATGAAGGCGAGCGCGAGGAGGGAGAACACGAACACCGTGACCAGGCACCGGCCCACCACCGGGTCCTGTCGGGCCACCGTGATGCCGGCGGTCAGCTGGCGCCAGCGGCTGGCGTGTGTCGGCACCTGGGGGACGGCGGGCAGGGTGACCATCATCAATGCGACCACCACGAACAGGTAGGTCGCCGCGTTCCCGGCGAAGATCCAGGCCGGCCCGACGAGGGAGTAGAGCACGCCCCCGACGATCGGGCCGATGACCCTGGACGCGTTCATCTGGGCCGAGTTCAGCGAGATGGCGCCGGGCAGGTCCTCTCTGCCCACGAGACCCGGGAGGATGGCCGAGTACGCGGGTCCGAACATCGCGCTGCCCGCCCCCACCATGAGGACCATGACGACGAGCAGGACCTTCGACGGGTGGGGGGAGAGCACGACCAGGGCGACCCCGAGGGAGAAGACGAGCTGCTCGATCGACAGGATGATGAGGAAGCGCTTGCGGTCAACCTTGTCCGCCAACAGACCCCCGACCATGGGCAAGACGAGAGTGGGCCCGAGCTGGGCGAAGATGATGACGCCGACGAACGTCGCCGAGTGGGTCAGGTCGTAGGCGTACGCACCCAGGACGACGTTCTGCATCCAGGTGCCGATGTTCGATGCAAAGGCGCCCAGGAAGACGATGCGGAAGGTCCGGTGCGAGAGGGCCGCCCGGGCCGTGCCTCGCCGTGGGGGGAGGGGGGTGTCCCCGTCGACGAGGGCATCCTCGATCTCCTCAATGGAGATGGCGGCGCCGCTGTCGGGTCGTCTGTCTGGCTCGGCCCCCACACGGCCATGGTAGGGGAGCGGTTCGAGCGCCGGTCCTGGTCATGGACACCGTTCCGCTGAGAGACGCCGCCGACGAGTTCGTCCCCGGAAGAGGGATCCGTCCCGTGATGCGTGACCAGCGGTTCGCGATGGACGCCGATCCGGGCAGTGCGGTACGGTGCAACCGCTCCGGCCTCGTGCCGGGGTGGCCCAAGTTCAGCGAAGTCCGGTCAGAATCCGGCGCTGTCCCGCAATGGTGAGGCCCCCGCACGGGGCGAGCCCAGCCGCCTGAATTGGGTCAACGCAACCAGTCCCTCGGAGGAAGGGCGGTTCGTTCGGTACCCCCGTCGGGTGTCGCAGCGGGCGAACTTCGTCCTCCGCACACGATGGAGGATGATCGAATGTTCACCAGGTCCCGGGGGATGCCCCTCGTGACAGCCCTGCTCAGTGTCATGGCGGTGCTGCTCCCCGGAGGAGCCGCCGCGTCGGCGGCGACGGGCACGGTGTTTCCGGTGAAGGTGCACGCCGCCAACGGCACCATCACCGTCCGGGCCCGCCCGACCGCGATCGTGTCGCTGTCGCCGACTGCCACGGAGATGCTCTATGCGATCGGCGCGGGGAGCCAGGTCAAGGCCGTTGACGAGTACTCCGACTACCCGGCCAGCGCGCCGCGCACGGATCTCGACGGCAACAACCCGAACGTGGAGGCGATCGCCTCGTACAAGCCCGACCTGGTCGTGGCGTCCGACGAGGCCCCCGGCCTCGACAAGCAACTGGACGAGCTCGGGATCCCCGTCCTGAGCGACCCGGCCGCCGCCAACCTCTCCGGGGAGTACGCGCAGTTCGAAGAGCTCGGGAAGGCGACGGGCCACGAGGCTCAGGCGGGTGCCGAGGTGACGAAGATCAAGAGCGAGATCTCCAAGATCGTCCAGTCCCTCCACAAGTCGGCGCGACCGTTGACCTACTACTACGAGCTCGACCAGACGTACTACTCGGCGACGTCGAGCACGTTCATCGGGCAGGTGCTGGGCCTGCTCGGGATGCACAGCATCGCGGACGCCGCTCAGGGCGCGGCGGCCAGCGGCGGGTATCCGCAGCTGAGCGGCGAGTTCATCCTCAAGTCCAACCCGGACTACATCCTGCTCGCCGACACGATCTGCTGCGGCCAGTCGCCGGCCACCGTCGCCGCACGGCCGGGCTGGTCCAACCTCGCCGCCGTCAAGGACGGCAGGGTGCTCAAGCTGAACGACGACATCGCCTCGCGGTGGGGGCCTCGGATCGTGATCCTGCTCTCCGAGGTGGCAGCGGAGCTGAAGCAGCACCCGGCCTCGTGACATGACCGCGACCGCGCCCCCCCGTCCGGCCGAGACAGCGCCCGTGGTAGCGCCCGGGGCGCGCGGGCCGGGCGCGCGCCGCACGTGGGTCCCGATGGTGGTGTCGGCCCTGATCATGATCTTCATCAGCCTCGTGTCCGTCTGCGTCGGACCCGTGTCGGTGCCGCCCTCGCAGGTGCTGGGCACGCTGCTGGCGCACGTGCCGCTGCTGCACTTCCACACGAGCACACCGCCCATCGACCAGGCCATCGTGTGGCAGCTGCGCATGCCGCGGATCGTGCTGGCCGGGCTCGTCGGCGCCATGCTCGCCGCCGGCGGCGCCGCGTACCAGGGCATCTTCCGCAACCCGTTGGCCGATCCCTACCTGCTCGGCGTCGCCGCCGGAGCCGGGCTGGGAGCGACGATCGAGATCGTCTACGGCGGCGACTCGTCGACGTTCCTGCCGATCTTCGCGTTCGTGGGCGGCTCGTTGGCCGTCGCCGCGACCTACCTCATCGGCGTGGCGGGCGGGCGGCGCGCCTGGGGTCGCTCCATCGTGCTGGCGGGGGTGGCGGTGGCGGCGTTGCTGACGGCGATTCAGACGTACCTCCAGCAGAGGGATGCCGAGCAAATCCGACAGATCTACAACTGGATCCTCGGCAGCTTCTCCGTGGCATCGTGGTCCGACGTCACGCTGATCCTGCCCTACGTCGTGGTGAGCGCGGCGGTGCTCCTCGCTCACCGGCGCATGCTCGATGTGCTGCGGGTGGGGGAGGAGGAGGCCGGCACGCTCGGCATCCATGCCGCCCGTACCCGGCTGATCGTGGTGGCGGCTGCAACGCTCGGCACCGCGGCGGCGGTGTCGGTCAGCGGCCTCATCGGCTTCGTCGGGATCATCGTGGCCCACACGGTGCGGTTGACGGCGGGGGCGAGCTACCGGATCATCGTGCCGGTCTCCATGATCGCCGGCGCGGCCTTCCTGATCGGCGCCGACCTGATCGCGCGCACGGTCGAGGCGCCGGCCGAGGTCCCGATCGGCGTCGTGACGGCCTGCATCGGGGCGCCGTTCTTCCTCTTCGTGCTCGTGTCGCGGCGCGCCGCGCGCAGCGTCGGGGTCGGGGACACCTGATGGCGCGTCTCGGGACGGTCATCCGCCTGGCGGAGCGGCGGGGGCGGCGGGGCGCCGGCCCGCCCGGGGACGGTGCCATGGTCGAGCTGGGAGCGGTGACGGTGCGCTTCGACGGCCGGGCGGTCGTCCATGCGGTCACGGCGTCTGTGGGGCGGGCTCATCGGGGCCAACGGTGCCGGGAAGACGACGCTGATCAAGGCCGTAGCCGGCCTGGTGGACCACGACGGGGAGGTGCACGTCGGGGGCAAGTCGTCGGTGGCCATGGGACGTCGGGAGCGGGCCCGGTCGGTGGCGTACGTGCCTCAGTCGCCTGAGCTGCCGGCCGACATGTCGGTGTTCGACTACACGCTGCTGGGTCGGACGCCGCACATCGCGTACCTCGCGGTGGAGTCGAGGTCCGACCTCTCGCACTGCGCCGACCTTCTGGAGCGCCTGGGCCTGGCACCGCTGGCGGCGCGGTCGCTGTCGACGCTCTCGGGGGGTGAGCGCCAGCGGGTCGTGTTGGCACGGGCTCTGGCCCAGGAGGCCCCGGTGCTCCTGATGGACGAGCCGACGAGCGCGCTGGACCTGTCCCGCCGGATGGAGGCACTCGAGACCGTCGACGAGCTCCGGCGCGAGTGGGGTCTGACGGTGGTGAGCGCCCTGCACGACCTGACGCTGGCGGGGCAGTTCGCAGACCGGCTGCTCCTGCTGTCGGGCGGCTCGGTGGCCGCGTTCGGGACGCCGGCCGAGGTGCTCGACGAATCGGTGCTGGGTGAGGCGTTCGACTGCGCGGTGCGCATCATCCGGACCGACGACGGCGAGCTCGTGATCGTGCCCCGGCGCACCTTGCCGCGCAAGGATGGGCCGGCGCACGCCGGCGACGTGGGGGACAAGGAGGCGCAATGAGCGGAGATGCTCCGACCCAGCGGGTGCCACTGCCCGTGCCCGACACGCCGCCGGTGCGTCAGCGCGTCGACTCCGTGGTCGTCGTCAACACCGGTGACGGGAAGGGAAAGTCGACCGCCGCCTTCGGCGTGATGGGGCGGGCCTGGGCAAGAGGCTGGCGGGTCTGCGTCGTGCAGTTCATGAAGAGCGGGGACTGGAAGGTCGGCGAGCAGAAGCTGGCCCGGCATCTCGGTGTGGACTGGTGGACCCTGGGGGACGGCTTCACCTGGGAGTCCACGGATCTGGACGAATCGGCCGCCAAGAACATCCATGCCTGGGGTGTGGCCCGGGCCAAGCTGGCCTCCGGCGACTACGAGCTCGTGGTCCTTGACGAGCTGACCTATGTCGTCAATTACGGCTGGGTCTCGGTGGCCGAGGTGGTCGAGGGGATCCTCGGTCGGGCGCCGAAGACGAACGTCGTCGTCACCGGACGGGACGCCCCACCGGAGCTGGTCGAGATCGCGGACACCGTCACCGAGATGAAGAAGGTGAAGCACGCCTACGAGCGGGGCGTCCGCGCCATGAAGGGCATTGAGTATTGAGCGCGTCGGAGTTGCACGCATTCGGTGGGGTACCGGCGCTCGCCACCCTGGTGTGGCATCTCGGTGCGCCGCTCTTGTCGGCCTCGACTGCGCCCGTGGGTGGGGGCATCGGCCTCCGGGAGTGGGTGGTCAACGCGCAGGTCCCGGCGGACTACGGCCGCCGGGACGTCGCCGTCCACGTCGCCGAGGTGGCCGACGCGCTCGGCCTCGCCGGCCCGGGCGTGGGGATGCTCACTGCCGCCGAGGTGGACGCGGCGGTGGTGGCGGAGGACGCCGGCGTCAGGGTCGAGGCGACGGTCGGCCTCAGCCGGCCGGTCTGGGCGGCGGCGCCGGCGGAGGAGTGCGAGGTGACGGTCGTGCCGGGCACGGTCAACGTGGTCGCGTTCCTGCCGGTCCGGCACACCGACGCCGCCCTGGCCAACCTCCTGTGCACGGTGACGGAGGCCAAGGTGCAGGCGCTCCTCGACGGTGGCGTGGCCGGGACCGGCACCCCGTCGGACGCGGTGACCATCCTTTGCCCGCCGTCGGGTCCGGCGGAGCCGTTCGGCGGCCCGCGCTCGCAGTACGGGGGCCGGGTCGCCCGCGCCACCTACGCCGCGCTCCGGTCGGGGATGGCGGGGCGATGATCACGCTCGTCCTCGGGGGGACACGCTCGGGGAAGTCGGCGGTGGCCGAGGATCTCGCGGTACGCCACGACCCGCCCGTGACCTACGTCGCCACCATGATCCCCACGGGCGACCCCGACCTGGAGGCGCGCATCGCCGCGCACCGCGGGCGGCGCGACGCGGCATGGGAGACCGTGGACGCGGGCGACGACCTGCCCGGCCTGTTGTCGATGCTGCAGGGGACCGTGCTGGTCGACTCGGTCGGCCCCTGGGTGGCCGCCGCCCTCGCCGCCCCCGGCGCGGGAGTCGACGGCGGGTCCCTGTGCACCGCCCTCCGCGATCGGTCCGGTGACACGGTCGTGGTCTCCGACGAGGTGGGGATGGCGGTACACCCGTCCACCGAGGAGGGACGACGGTTTCAGGATGCGCTCGGCTCGGTCAACCATGCGGTCTCCGCAGTGGCCGACCGCGTCTACCTCGTGGTGGCCGGCCGCCCTCTGGAGCTCCCGCCGATCGGAGATCTCCCGTGAGACGGGCGTTGTCGTTCCTCACCGTGCTCGGCCGAGCCGCCGAGCCCAACGAGCGCACGCTCTCGTGGTTCCCCCTCGTGGGCATCGCCGTGGGTGCGGTCGTCGGCGCAGCCTGGTGGGTTGCGGGGCGGGTATGGCCGGCCGCCGTCGCCGCTGTCGTCGCCGTCGTGGTCGACGCGACGCTGACGGGCTGCCTGCATCTGGACGGACTGGCCGACGCGGCCGACGGCCTGCTTCCCGCCGTCGGCCGGGCGCGGCGGCTCGAGATCATGGCCGACCCCCGGGTCGGGGCGTTCGGCGCCGTCGCACTGGTCCTGGTGCTATCTCTTCGGACGACTGCGCTGGCTGTGACGGTCGCCCGCCCGCTGGTGATCGTCGGCCTGTGGTGCGGGTCCCGCACCATGATGGGCGTGGTGGCGCGCACGCTGCCCTACGTGCACGCCGACGGGGGCACCGCGTCGGCCTTTGTGGGCGGGGACCACTCTGCCGCAGCGCGCTATGGGGTCGCCGCCTACGGCATGGGCCTGGCGTTTGCTTTCGCCGCGCTGGGAGCCGGCGGCCGCGGCCTGGTGGTCATGGGCGCGGAGGTGGTGGCGATGGCCGCTGTCGTCTGGTTCGCGGTCCG
>JBEKVF010000125.1:0-6788 GCA_049514295.1 Acidimicrobiales bacterium | reverse complement strand
CCGCTGGCCGCACAGAGCTCCTCCATCGTCAGGCTCGCGCCGGTGACGATGCCCGCCGTGGTGCCCGACGCGGGCGCTCCCGCACCAGCGCCGGCCGTTGCCGTGCCCTTCCGTGGCGCCGGCTCACCGGGGTTCGAACCTGTGCGAGACGCCGCGACGACCGTCTCTGGCGGGCGCGGCGCGGAGGTCCCGTTTTCGGCACCCCCTCTTCCCGACGGCGTCTTCTTCGCAGCGCTCGCCGTGCTCGCCCGCGCGCCCGCTGCTACTGCTGGCGGTGACCCGGGGCGTGGCCCGCTCTCCTGCCCGGTTGACGCGGCCACGCGCTCCCTGCCGGGCTCGGCCACCACGGAGACCGGCTCCTCGCCCTCGCCGACCACCTGCAACCCGCGGCGAGCCTGGGCCGCCTCGGGCATGCGAGCCGTCCGGCGTGAGGCGTCCGCGAGGATGCGGGCCATCGCCTCTTCGTCCGCCTTCGTCGGCTGCTCCTCGGCCGCGTCCGGGGCGGCGACGGCCGCCGGTGGGCGGGCGGCGTGCGCGGGCTTGCCGTTCGGGGCGTCGGTCCCGGCGTCGTCGAGCTCCCCGTCGGCCAGCCGGTCCCGGATGACCTTCAGGGGCAGGAAGTGCTCACGCTGCTGGCGCAGCACCCAGCGCAGCCGCTCGACGTCGTGTTCGAAGAACTTCCGGTACCCCGAGGGCGATCGCTCGGGGTTCACCAGGCCCTGGCTCTCCAGGAACCTGATCTTGGAGATGGTGACGTCCGGGAACTCCTCCCGGAGCAGGGTCAGGACGTCACCAATGGACAGATACGTGCGGTTGCTCACTCGTTCCCAGCCACCAGGTAGACGAGCTTGAATTTGCCGATCTGCACCTCGTCCCCCGGGGAGAGCTGCACCTCGTCGATCCGTTCCCGGTTCACGTATGTCCCGTTCAACGAGCCCACGTCCCGTAGGGAGTAGGCGCCCCCCTCCTCTGGAGTGATCTCCACGTGGCGGCGCGACACGGTGATGTCGTCGAGGAAGATGTCGCTCTCGGGGTGCCGGCCCGCCCGGACCACGGTGTCAGCGAGGAGGTAGCGGACCCCGATGTTGGGGCCTCGGGTGACGACGAGGACCCCGGCACCGTGCGGGACCTCGACAAGGGTCACGTCGGGATGCTCCTCCGCCGACTCCGCCTCATCGGTCGGGTGCAGGGTGATGGTGGCGTCATCGCCGTCCTGAAGCAGCGGGTGCCCGCACGAGGAGCAGAAATTGACGCCCTCGGGGTTCCGATGCCCACAGTTGTGACAGAACACGGCGACCACGGTAGCCCACCTCACGGCCGGCTTCCCCTGCCGTCTTCACAGGCACGAACGCCCGCTCAGTCTGCGGTCAGATCACCGTAGGCGGCGGCATCGAGGAGACTGCCCGGATCCGCGTCCGGCGCGAGCTCGAGCTCGCAGATCCACCCCTCACCATAGGGATCCTGATTGATACGCTCCGGTCCTTCGGCCAGCGCGTCGTTCACGGCCGTGACGGTGCCGGCGACCGGTGCATAGATCTCCGACACCGACTTGGTCGACTCCAGCTCGCCGAGCGCCCCGCCGGCCTCGACCTCGCTCCCTACCGCCGGCAGGTCGACGAACACGACGTCCCCCAGCGCGTCCTGCGCGTAGTCGGTGATCCCGACGCGCACGCGCGTTCCCTCGACGCGCACCCACTCGTGCTCCGGCGAGTAGCGCAGTTCCTCAGGGATGTTCATGGGGGGCGACCATACTGGACGGCCGACCCGATCCGCAGCTTGCGGAGCTAGGGCAGCATCCCGCGGATCCGCTCCACGGAGGCCGCCGCCAGCGCCTCGGACGCCAGCAGGTCGGACGCCTCCGCCCAGACGTGGGTGACCGGCTCCTCGGGGTCGGGGACGACGAGGACCCACCCCTGGTCGGACACCACCTTGATGCCGTCCACCAGCACGAGCTCGGCACCTTCCTCGGTCAGCTGCTCCATCAGGGTCCGCATGATCAGGCCCTTCTGCTCGAGCGGCGTCGCCACCTCCTCGTGCAGGATCGGCATCGCCGGCGTGGCGTCGACCACCTCGGCCATGGAGGCCGAACCCTGGCTCAGCAGGGATACCAGCCGGGCCAGGGCCGCGGCGGCGTCGAAAGCCGGCAGGAACTTCGGGAACACGTACCCTCCGCGCTGGTCCGACGCGAACGAAACGCCACCGGACGCCGCCGCCTCGAGCAGCCCGGACGGCGAGAGCGAGGTGAGCGTCAGGTCGACGCCGCGCGTCTCGCACAGGCGCAAGGCGCGGTCACTCGCGGTCACCGGGAGCGCGACCCGATCCGCATCCCCGGCGATCGTCGACAGCTCGATGAAGACCATGACCGCCTCGTCGTCGCTCAGCACGCGCCCCGTGCCGTCGATGAGCGTCAGCCGCTCCCCGCCGGCGTCGATCACCGCGCCGAGGTCGGCCCCCGAAGCGCGCACCACGTCGGCCACCCTCGCTTCGCTCACGATGCGGTCGACCGAGATCATGCCCGGCGTCTGTGCATAGGGGTTGATGCTCAGCACGTCGGCGCGCAACTTTGGCAGCAGGTTGGGCATCACGAAGCTCGCCGCGCCATAGGACAGGTCCAGCACCAGCTTGACTTCCCGTCCGGCGTCGCGTCGCAACCCGAACGCCTCGACGATGTCGGCGGTATAGAACTCGATGGTGCGCGGGGAGAAGTCGATGTCGCCGATGTCCCCCGCCGTCACCCGGCGGAACTCCTCGCGGTGGTACATGCGCTCCACCCGCCGCTGGTCCGCCTCCGAGAGGTCGATGCCGCGCTCGTCGAAGAAGCGGATCACCACCGACTGCGGGTCGTCTGGGCTGAGCCGCACCGTCAGGCCCGCCCGGTTGCCGCGTATGCGCACGTGGTGCCGGGTCACGGGCACCGTCGCCAGCTCGAGGTCGTTGACGTTCACCCCGACGGAGTTGCACCCCACCATGAGGGCCCGCTTCAGGACGCGGGCCACGCGGCTGGTGTCACGCGAGGCGGTGATATACGAGCCCTTCTCGAAGCCCGACGCCCAGGCCTTGGCGAGCCGGACGGCCAGCTCGGGGCTGATGTCCACGTTGGCGATGCCCTGCACGCCCTCCCGGCCGAACAGGGTCCGGACCCCGCCCGACTCCCACACGATGGAGGCGTTGACCTGGGCGCCGGCCTCAACCACCTTGTAGGGGTAGACCTTGACGTCGCTGCGCACCTCGGCGTGGGCTCCGATCAGGCAGCCCTCGCCGACGACCGCCCCGGGCTCGATGCGGGCCCCGACCCGCAGGTCACACGAACGTCCGAGCACCGCCCCCTCGACCCGGACGGCGGGCCCGAGGTAGGAATTCTCGCCGATCACCGAGCGCTGGAGCTCGGCCCGCTCCTCCACCTGCGTGTTCGCGCCGACCGTGGTGTAGGCCCCGAGCACAGTGTCCCGGTCGATCGTGCAGTTCTCCCCGATGAACGACGGCGAGTCGATCCTGACGCTCGGGTCGATGGACGAGCCCTTGCCGACCCACACGCCCGGGCGGAGCTCGAAGCCGGCCACGTCGGCCTGGACCTTGCCGTCGAGGATGTCCTCGTGGGCCTTGAGGTACGCCGCCGTCGTGCCGACGTCCTCCCAGTACCCGTCGGCCACGTACCCGTACAGCGGGTCCCCGGCCTCGAGCGCGGCGGGGAACACCTCTCCAGAGAAGTCGACGGAGCGCCCCTCGGGGATGAGATCGAAGATCTCGGGCTCGAGCACGTAAATCCCGGTGTTGATGGTGTCGCTGAACACCTGGCCCCAGCCCGGCTTCTCGAGGAAGCGCTCGATCGTGCCGTCCTCACGCGTGATCACGATGCCGAACTCGAGCGGGTTCTCCACCGCGCACAAGGCGATGGTCGCCAATGCCTGATTCTTCTCGTGGAACGCGATCACTGATGTCAGGTCGATGTCGGTGAGGACATCGCCGGAAATGACGAGGAACCGCTCGGTCAGCTGTTCGCGCGCGTTGCGCACCGATCCCGCCGTGCCGAGTGGCGACTCCTCGGTCGCGTACGCCATGCGCACACCCAGCTCGCTGCCGTTTCCGAAGTAGCTGCGGATGGCGTTGGGGAGGAACGCGACCGTGACGACGATGTCGGTGATCCCGTGGCGCCGCAGGAGCGACACGATGTGCTCCATCATCGGCCGCCCGACCAGGGGCAGCATCGGCTTGGGCAGGTTCGAGGTCTGCGGGCGCAGCCGGGTACCCTCGCCGCCGGCCATGATCACCGCCTTCATACGCTGCTCCTGCGGGCCGCCCTGCCGTCGCGCAACGCGCGGCGGGCCGGTCCGATGTAGCTGCCCGCGGCCCACCACGCGAGCGCCAGGCCGATCAGGCCCGTCACCCATCCGATGACCCGGATGGGCTCCTGCCAGGTGGCGGTCCCGTCGCCGAGGAGGAAGGTCGGGTAGGCGAACATCAAGCCGAAGGTGCCCGCCTTGCCCACCCACAACACATCGATGCGCGCCGCGCCGAGAGCGGCCAGCAGCACGACCATGGCCGACACCAGGACCTCACGGGCGATGGTGGCGAGGCCGAACCAGAGTGGCACGGCGCCGTAGACCATGATGGAGATCACCGCCGTGCCGACCAGGATGCGGTCCGCCGTCGGGTCCAGCATCTTGCCGAAGGTGGACACCTGCCCGTAGCGGCGCGCCACGTAGCCGTCCACCCAATCCGTCGCGCCCAGCACGGCCAGCAGGACCGCGGCCGCCGTCTGGCGGTGCGCCCCGAAGAGCAACCACAGAAAGAGGGGGATGCACAGCAGCCGCACGAGGGTGATGACGTTGGGCGCGGTCAGGATCCGGTCCAACCCGTCGTCGTCCACGCTCAGAGTTTAGGGAGTGCCCCGCGACGGCCCCGTCCGCGGTGTGCCAGAGTGGGCGAAATGCCTCGATTCGAACCGTTCCGAGGACTCCGCTACCGGCCCGACCTCGCGCCCATCGCCCAGGTCATCGCCCCGCCCTACGACGTCATCACGCCGACCGAGCGGGTGCACCTGGCCTCCCGCCACCAGGCCAATGCCGTCCTCGTGGAGCTGCCCGAGGCCGACCTTAGGGGCGGGCGTGACCGCTACGCCGTGGCCACCGACCTGTTCGGCCGCTGGCAGGCCGGCGGGGTCATCGGGGCCGATCCCGAGCCGAGCCTCTACCCCTACCGGATGACGGACACGTCCGGGCGCGCCACCACCGGCGTCATCGGGGCGCTCGGGCTGGCCGACCCGGGCGAGGAGAGCGACATCCTCCCCCACGAGCAGACCCTGCCCAAGCCCAAGAGCGACCGGCTGGACCTGCTGCGGGCCACCCGGGCCAACCTCTCGCCCATCTGGGGCCTCTCCATGGCGGCGGGGGTCACGGCCACGTTCGATCCCACCGACGACGAGCCGGTGGCCGACGCCTACGACGACGACGGGGTCCGCCATCAGCTCTGGGCCCTGAGCGACGCCGATGCGGTGGCCGCCATCGGCGCGGCCGTGGCGACCGCACCGGTCGTGCTGGCCGACGGGCACCACCGCTATGAGACGGCCCGCGCCTACCAGGCCGAGTGCCGCGAGGCCAACGGTGGCCTGCCTGGTCCCTACGACCTGGTGATGGCCCTGGTTGTCGAGCTGTCCGAGGACCAGCTCACCGTCGGCGCCATCCACCGGACCATCAGCGGGCTGCCGGAGGACTTCGACCTGGTCGGCGCGCTCTCCGAGTCGTTCGACGTCGTCCGGGCCGGCGCCGCCGATGACCGCACCCTGGGCGCGCTGGCCGACTCCGGCTCGCTGGCTCTCGCCACCGGCGGCCGGGCCTACCTCCTCCTCCCCCACGCCGACGAGCTGGAACAAGCCGGCGACGACCTCGACTCCAACCTGATCGCGACCGTGCTGGAGGGCCTGCCCCCGCACGAGGTCATGCACCGCCACAGTGTCGCCGAGGCGATGGAGGCCCTCGAGCACGGCGAGGGCCAGGCGGCCTTCCTGCTCCGGCCCGTCACCGTCAAGCAGATTGAGGAGTGGGCCAACGAGCGCCGGCGCATGCCGCCCAAGACCACGTACTTCAGCCCCAAGCCACGGACGGGCATGGTGTTCCGGTCCCTCGACATTTCCTGACATGCCGGCGATGCACGAGGCCGTCACGGTCCACATGGCGGCCCCACCCGGGCGCATCTGGGACCTGGTGAGCAACGTCACCCGCATCGGGAGCTACAGCCCCGAGACCTTCGAGGCGGAGTGGGTCGACGGCACCACCGGCCCCGCAGTCGGGGCCAAATTCCGGGGCCACGTGAAGCGCAACGGGATCGGGCCGACCTACTGGGTCTCGTGCACGGTCAGGGAGTGCGAGCCCGGCCGGACCTTCGCCTTCGGCACGGTCTCGACCGAGAAGCCACTCGCCGTGTGGGGCTATGAGATCGTGCCGGCCGGCGACGGGGCCGACGTGACCGAGTCGTTCGACCTGACCCCCACGTTCGGCCTGCGGCTCTACTGGGCGCTGTGGGGGTGGTCCCGCGGCAAGGTGAACCGCAAGGGGATGCGGACAACGCTCGAGCGGATCAAGGCCGAGGTCGAAGCCGAGGGTGCAGCGAACCCCTCCGCCGGGTCCGCCTGATCCTCAGTCGACCGTCCAGCTCGAGCCCGAGCGAAGCAGGGCCGCCACGTCGCCCAGTCCGCGCTTGGCCGGGGCGTCGGTGATCTGCTCGGACATCTGCGCCCCGTACTCGGGGCGCTCCACGGCACGGAACACCCCGATCGGCGTCGGCTCGTAGGG
>JBEKVF010000124.1:0-6820 GCA_049514295.1 Acidimicrobiales bacterium | reverse complement strand
GCAGAACGGCTGGCGGGTCCTCGTGACCGGCGCGACGGGTCGGGTGGGGTTCCCCGTGGCCCGGGCGCTCGCCGAACATCACGAGGTCTTCGGGCTCGCGCGCTGCCGAGGCAAGGCCGACCGGCAGCGCTTGGTCGACGCGGGGATCCGACCGATAGTGGGTGACCTCTCGACGCTGGATCTCGCAGAGCTCCCGGAGGGGATCACCCATGTCCTCCACGCGGCAGCCCGCTTCGGCCGTGAGTCGCCGACGGACTGGCAGCAGGTCTTCGAGACCAACGCCCAGGCGTCGGGTCGCCTCGTCGCCGCCACACCGGGTGCTGCGTTCGTCTACTGCTCGAGCGGTTCCGCGTACGCGTATCAGGGCCGGCGCCCGCTCACGGAGGACGACCCGCCGGGGGTGCACCTCGGCGTCTACAGCCTGTCCAAGATCGCCGGAGAGGCCGTGGTGCGATACGCCGCCGGCCGGTGCGGGACGCCCCTGACCATCATCAGGATCTTCTCCACCTACGGACCCGAAGGGGGAGCGCCCGTGACCCGCCTCCGCCGGATCCTCGGCGGCGAGGAGGTCGTCCTCCATCCCGACGCCCCCAACAACTACAACCCCATCTTCGAGGACGACTACGTGCGGCTGGCCATCCGTGCCCTGGAGGTGGCCGCGGCGGATCCCGTGGTGGTCAACTTCGCCGGCAGCGACACCGTGAGCGCGGAGGACTACTGCGCATACCTGGGCGAGCTGGTGCGGCGTCCTGTGCGGATCCGCTACGAGGCCGACGCCCCGTGGCCGCTGTGGCCCGATGTCACCCGCATGCACGCCATCCTCGGGCGGACCGAAGTGCCCTGGCGGGAGGGCATGCGCCGCATCGCCGAGAGCCTCGGCTGAGAGGGGGCGGGCCTCGCGTCCATGCCCGGGCGTACAGCGCCAGGCTCGGTGCCTATACCCTAAGGGGGTATACAGCGAAGGGAGCGCGATGGGGCCCGGCTACATCGAAAACAAGGAAGCCCTCCAGAAGCGGCTGCGCCGGGTGGAGGGCCAGGTCCGGGGCCTGCAGCGCATGGTCGACGAGGACCGGTACTGCATCGACATCCTCGAGCAGGTCTCGGCGGCGACCAAGGCTCTCCAAGCGGTCGCTCTGGCGCTCCTCGACGACCATCTGGCCCACTGCGTGTCCGATGCCGTGCGCCAGGGCGGCGACGAGGCGACCGAGAAGCTCAACGAGGCGTCCGCCGCCATCGGGCGTCTGGTGCGCTCCTGACGCCCGTGCTCGCCACGGCCACCGTCCTGGTGGACATCGGGCGCTCGTTGCGCGAGGGGTTCTTCATGTTCTGGGAGACGCTGTGGCCCCTCGTCCTCGGATTCGGGCTCTCCGGCGCCGTGCAGGCCTTCGTCAGCCGCGACGCCATGCAGAAGAAGTTGGGCGACCACCGCCCGGCGTCCGTGGTGAGAGCCTCGGGCTACGGCATGGTCTCCTCGTCGTGCTCCTACGCGGCGTCGGCCATGGCCAAGTCCCTCTTCGCCAAGGGCGCCGACTACATCGCCGCCATGGTGTTCATGTTCGCGTCGACGAACCTCGTGCTCGAGCTCGGCGTCGTGCTCATCGTCCTCATGGGCTGGCAGTTCGCCGTCAGCGAGTTCGTCGGCGGCATCATCATGATCGCCCTGTTGGCGACCCTGGGCGCCCTGTGGCTGCGCGGGCGCCGGATCGTCGAGGCCCGGGAGCGCCTGAGCACGGGCAGTACCGCCGAGCACCAGCACGGCCCGACGGAGAACGCGGAACTGCAGCG
Source organism: Acidimicrobiales bacterium (assembly GCA_049514295.1). Taxonomy (GTDB): domain Bacteria; phylum Actinomycetota; class Acidimicrobiia; order Acidimicrobiales; family RAAP-2; genus Bog-473. Next base: position 5,035 of record JBEKVF010000124.1, on the reverse strand, counting down.
GGAGCGCTGGTCGGTGCGCCTGCGCTCCAAGGGTGGGTGGGCGGACAGCGCGACCTACACCATGTCCGACCTCACCATGCTGCGCCGCGAGATGGTGATCGGCTACGTCGTGGCCGGGTTCTTGGCCGTGCTCGTCCCTACCTCGGTGTGGCAGGCGGTGTTCATCAGCGGCCACGGCTTCTGGACCAGCGTGGAGAACGTCATCGTCGGCCCGTTCATCGCCATCATCAGCTTCGTCTGCTCCATCGGCAACGTGCCGCTGGCAGCGGCGCTGTGGAAGGGCGGCATCTCCTTCGGCGGGGTGATCTCCTTCATCTTCGCCGACCTCATCGCCTTCCCGCTGCTGATGATCTACCGCCGCTACTACGGCACCCGGCTCATGCTGCGCATGCTGGCGGTGTTCTGGGCCCTCATGTCGACGGCCGGCCTCATCACCGAGGGGATCTTCCGGGCCGCCGGTCTCGTGCCGACCGTCCGGCCGACCACGATTGCGCCGGCGCACTTCTCCTGGAACTACACCACCTACCTCAACATCGTCTTCCTCGCCCTATTCGGCTTCTTGTACTGGATCTATCGCAACCGGGAGAAGCTGGGCGGTGGGACCGGGTACGTCCGTGACCCCGTCTGTGGAATGCAGGTCGAGACGGCGCACGCTCCGGCCTCTCTCGTCCACGCAGGTGAGCGGTTCTACTTCTGCTCGGATCGTTGCGCCGAGCTCTTCTCGACCCAACAGCAGGCGAGCTCGCCTCCGCCGAGCGATGGTGCGCAACACCACACGGCCCGCCATTGACGGACGCTGAACGGCCGGGCGCCAGGGCTGCACGCAGTGTGCCCGCTCTCAGGTCGGACCGGATCGGATCGCGTCAGGTCAGGGTTCGTCCTGGCGCGGAGCGGGCGAGAGCTGACCGGCCGAGTCCCCGAGATCGGCGATGCGTTCCGACAGGAGCACGACCTGCTGGCGCAGTGCGGCCACCTCGGTCACGAGAGCGCCGAGCGCGGTCGTCGAGTCGGGCGTGCTTCCCGTGGCGTCGCTGTCGGTCGGCTCGACCTCCGGGGAGGTTCCCTTGTCGAGCCGGAAGAAGCTGGCCAGTGACCCGGCCAGGAGCCCGACGACGGTGATACCGGTGAGCATGATGACCACGGCCGCCCATCGGCCTGTCGGGGTCTTGGGGACGATGTCGCCGTAGCCGACCGTGGTCAGGGTCACGATGCCCCACCAGAGGGCATCGCCGATCGTGGCGAACTCGGGGTTGGTGGGGTGCTCGGCGAAGTACGCCACGAGCGACGCGGTCACCATCACACCGAAGGCCACCCCGGCGACCCGGCCCAAGCGCTCGAAGAGCTGGCGCGACTGCCGGCTGGCCATGACCAGTCGGCCCAGCCTGGCCAGCCGGAGGAGGACGACGAAGCCACCCGCGTGCGCGCCCGGGAGCAGGAACCACGGCGCGGTGGCGACCACGATCAGCAGGTCGAACTGTCCGAACCTCGTGCGTCCGAAGTGCTCCCCGTGGCGCAGGTGGACGACGTAGTCGACGAGGAAGACGAGCCACGTGACGATCCCGATGACCACAGAGACCCAGTTCCCCGATTCGGGGGCGACGATCAGCGGCAGGATGGCCGAGACGATGAGCGGGAGCCGGAAGCCCGCGTCGAAGCGCTCGAGATAGGCGGCGTCGGCTTCGCTCCGGGGTGCACCCTGGCGAACCGGATTGCCGGCGGTCTTGGCCATTCCGACATATTGCCCGCCCCGGCCAGACCGACGGTGGACCGACGCTGCGGGCGGCTGCGCCCCACTCCCCGCGACCGCTCGCCGGCCGTACACGCGTTCGTTTCAACCCGGCGTGTGAGGGGGAATCGTTGCAGCGGGTTCGCGGCGGAGTTCCGCTAACGGTGTACGAGCCACTCGAGGTGATCGTCATGTCCGGTGCACGAATCAGCGTGGTCGCATTCGCGGTCGGCGCAATCTTGGACTTTGCCGTCACGGCGAGCCCGTATCAGCACGAGTTCAACATCAACCGTGTCGGCGTCATCCTCATGATCGTCGGCGCCGTTGGGTTCGTGCTGTCCCTGCAGTTCTGGGGTGGGGGACGTGGCTGGTACGGAACCCGTCGTCACCAGACCGTGATCGACGACGGCTACGGCAACTCCGTGCGCCGGGAGGACCTCTACCAGTAGGGGTCTCCGGGCGAGCGCCACCAGATCTCAGTCGATCTGGCCCTCACCCCTGACCTCGGCACCGAGTCTCCCCATCTCCCGCTCGTGCTCGGCCACCTCGGGATCGAGCTGGTTGCCTTCGGCGGCGGCCTCTTCGTCTGACGTCGGCGGCCGGTCGGCCGTGTGGGGCGCGACGGCCTCCCGAGCTTCCTCGTCCTTCGTCGCTTCCTGAACCGTCTGATCTGCGTCGGGCGTGTGCCGGCGGCCAAACGTGACCGTGGCCCTTCGGCGGGGTGCCGAGGGGGGTCCGCTCCAGATACTACGTCCGGCGTAGTGACCACTCGGTCCGTCGCGGCGCCTGTCGCAGGTCGCTACAGTCCCGTCACGATGCCGGACTACGACGCCATCGTCATCGGTGCAGGTCACAACGGTCTGACGGCCGCGGCCATCATGGCGCGTGGCGGCATGCGGGTCCTGTGCCTGGAGAAGAACCACTTCATCGGCGGGATGGCCTCGACCACCGAGCTCATCCGCGGCTACCGCTTCGAACTGGCCGGGTCGATCCAGTTCCCCGTTCCCAACCAGATCTTCGAGGACCTCGATCTCGGGTCCTGCCCCATTTACGAGCCGGAGGTCCAGTCGGCGAGCATCGGTGAGGCCGACCAGCAGCCGATCATCCTCTATTCGGACCCGGAGCGCCTGCTCGAGCACCTCGGCGCGACGCTCGGCATCGAGGCCGTGCTCGGGATGGCGGAGGTGGCGGCCTGGGCCGAGGCACCCGCTCGGGCCATCGGCCGCTTCGACGTACGCCAGCCGCCGAAGTCGCTCGACGAGATGTGGGACTGCGCGGCGAACGAGGCAGAGCGGGAGGCGATCAGGACCGCCATGTTCGGCAGCGTCATGGACGTCGTCGATCGCTATCTCCCCGACAAGTCCAAACACGCACCGGTGCGGAGCATGCTGAGCTTCCTTGCCGTCAACTCGACGTTCCGTGGTCCGTACTCACCCGGCAGCGCGCTCTGCCTCGCCTTCGCGCTCGCCTCGCCGGGGACCGCGACGATGTCCAAGGTGCGCGGCGGATTGGGCACCATGGCCGACCACCTGTGTGCACTGTTCGAACGCCACGGGGGCGAGCTGCGACGTCACGTGAAGGTCTCGGGCATCGTCGTCGAGGGCGGTTCGGTCAAGGGTGTCGAGTTCGGGGACGGCGAGGTGGCCACCGCTCCCGTGGTGGTGTCCAATCTCGACCCGAACGCGACGTTCACCCAGCTGATCGACACCGACGCCCTGCCCGAGGCCTTTGCGCGCCGGGTGGCGGCCATCGACCACCGGGCGGCCTACTTCCAGGCCCACTTCGCACTGCGCGGGCTGCCCGAGTACCGCGCTCCGTACGAGGCACTGAACGACGGTCAGTTCGGGCGCAACGTGACGTTCTTCGGCACGGCCGAGCAGATGCAGCTCGACTTCGAGGGGTGTGTCCGGGGCCTGGTGCCCCAGTCACCCTCCTTCAACCTGCAGATCCCCTCGCTCGATGACCCCAGCCTGGCCCCGGCCGGCATGCACGCGGCGAGCAGCTTCGCGTTCTACCTGCCGATCGCAGCCGACCGCGAGTCACAGGGAAGGCAGCGCGACGAGATGGCCGAACGGATGGTGGCCAAGATCGCCTCCGTTGCTCCGAACTTCCCGGACCTGATCGAGCGCCAGCTGAACTACCCCGCCTACACCTACGAGCTGATGTTCGGGTGCACCGGGGGGGACTTCACACACGGGTTGTTGCAGCCCGAATTCATGGGCCCGTTCCGTCCGGGGCCGAGGGGCTGGCCCGATAACCCGGTGCCGGTCGACGGCCTCTACCTGTGCGGCGCTGGGTGCCACGGGGGACCGGGCGTGACCTTCATTCCCGGCTACAACTGCGGCTACGCCGTGCTGGAGGCGACGAGCGATCGGTTGTAGCGCAGCTGGCGCTCCATGAACGCCAGGAACATCGCGATCGCGAAGGCCAGGCTCGTGAAGAGGCTCATGACGAAGAAGATCCAGGCCCACTTCAGGCCGCGGCCGCCCAGTTCGTGAACAGCATCTTGGTGTAGTTGACGTACGTCGCCCGGTGGCCGTACAGGACCGGCGAACAGCCGCCGGTTGGCGACGAACGCCAGCACGGTGCTCGCGATGCCCAGGATCCCGTAGAACACCAAAGAACCGGTCACCACGGTCCTCCTCGTCTTCTCCGCGCCGTGGATGCGGGCCAACCCTAAGTGCCGTCGCTGCGCAGGCGGGGGACGCTGGGAGGAGCCGGCGACCAGCCGGGCCCGTCAGTTCGAGCCTGGCGGCATCGTCGCCAATGCCTGCGTCCAGGCGTAGGTGAACGACCGAGCCGGTGCATCGGCGACGGCCAGGGTGACCGCCATGGAGGTGCCGCCGGAATCACCCCTGTGGGTGTCACCCTTCGTGTTGACGGCGGCGCCCATCACCAGGTTGGCTCCGGACCCGAAGTCGTCGAGGATGCCCTTTCGGTGGCCCCAGCAGCCGGGGGCATCACGGCGGAGGCAGTCGAGATTGCCGCTGTTGAGCCCGTCGTCGTACATCCATCCGTAGTCGGCGTCGAGCCCGTTGGACGATCCGCCGGCCCACTCTGCATCGTCCAGCACGTACGCCCGTCCGGGGTCGGGCGGATCGTTGGCGTCGTCTGCACCACGTTGAGCGTTCTTGTTGAGTGCCACAGTCAGACCGCCGAAGGTCGGCAGCCCCCGGTCGACCCTCTCGAGGTTGACGACCACGAAGAGCTGATCGGCCACGCTCATCTGTGCGAATCCGGACGGGAGCACCATGGGCCGGATTCCCTCCAGCGCATGCGCGTGGTTGATGGCGGCCAGGGCGGCATCAA
>JBEKVF010000123.1:0-6821 GCA_049514295.1 Acidimicrobiales bacterium | reverse complement strand
ACCCGTCGTCGGCGTCGGGGAGCATCTCGTAGCTGTGGAAGAGGCCGCTCACGAGGGCAGCCCCCGCAGCAGCGTCTCGTCCCACTCGGGCCGCGACGGGCGGGCCATCAGGTTCATCAGCGCGTCGGCGGGCGAGCACCGCCCCTCGACGATCGCCTGGACCTGCTCCGCGATGGGCATCTCGACGCCGTGGGCGCGGGCCAGCCCGACCAGGGGCCCGGCACTCTTGATGCCCTCGGCCACCATGTGCATGCCGCTCACGATGTCGTCGAGCGACCGTCCCTCGCCCAGGGAGAACCCGACCATCCGGTTCCGGCTCTTGGGGCTGGCGCAGGTCGCCACCAGGTCCCCCACCCCGGCCAGGCCGCCGAAGGTCAGCACCTTCCCGCCCAGGGTGACGCCCAGACGGCCCAGCTCCGCCAGGCCGCGGGTGATGAGCACGGCGCGGGTGTTGTCGCCCAGGCCGAGCCCGTCGCCGATGCCGGCGGCGATGGCCATCACGTTCTTGGTCGCGCCGGCGATCTCGCACCCGACGACGTCGGTGCCGGTATAGGCGCGGAAGGTGCGCGTGTGCACGAGCGCCTGCACGCGGCACGCCAGCTCCTCGTCGGGGAGCGCGACCACGCAGGCCGCCGGGTGTCCCTGCGCCACCTCGCGGGCGAGGTTCGGCCCCGTCAGGACGCCGGCGGCGACGCCAGGGAGCACCTCGGCCACGATCTGTGACATCCGCAGATTGGTGCCGATCTCAATTCCCTTGGCCAGGCTCACGACGGCCTCCACCCGGTCGGCCACCGGCTGCACCCCGGCGAGCACGGCGCGGAACCCGTGCGACGGCACGGCCATGAAGACGATCCCCACGCCCTCGACCGCCTCCTGGAGCGAGGACGTCACGGTGAGCCCGTCGGGAATCCTGATGCCCGGCAGGTACTTCCCGTTCTCGCGTGTCTCCCGCATGGTGGCGGCGAGCTCGGGCGAGCGCGCCCACAACGACGTGGGATGCGCCGCACCCACGATGGTCGCCACGGCAGTCCCCCACGACCCGGCCCCGATCACCGTCACCCGCTCGTTCATTGACCAGACATTACGGCGGCCCCGGAGCGCCTTCTGCGTTCACCCGTACACTGGCTCGGTGTCGAAGGCGACCTTGCCGAGCGCGCGGGACTCGGCGCCGCCCCTCGACGCCCAGCTGGGGCCCGAGGTCGTCCTCGTCCCCGTCAAGGCGTTCCACCAGGCCAAACGTCGGCTCGGCTCCGCCCTGGCGGATCCCGAGCGGGTCCGGCTCGTCCGTGCCATGGCCACGCACGTCGTGTCCGCCTGCGTCCCGCTCCCCGTGGCCGTCGTCTGCGACGACGAGGACGTCGCACGGTGGGCGTCGGACCTCGGCGCGTCCGTCATGTGGGAGCCCGGACAGGGCCTCAACGGTGCCGTGCGGGCCGGCGTCGACCGCCTGGCCCGCGCCGGCGCGGTGTGGGTGACGGTGGCCCACGGCGACCTGCCCCGGGCCCGCGGGCTCGGTGCGCTGCCGCGCTTCGACGGCGTCACCCTTGTGCCCGACCGCCGCGACGACGGCACCAACGTGCTGCGACTGCCCGCGGCGAGCGACTTCCGCTTCGCGTACGGCCCCGGGTCCTTCCGGGCGCACCGAGCCGAAGCAACCCGCCTCGGTCTCGGTGTGCGCGTCCTGCGCCACCCGGACCTGGCCTACGACGTCGACTGGCCCGCCGACGTCGCTGAACTGGGCGAGCGCCCCTGACTGAAGCCCGGGCGCGGAACCGGGGGCCCGCAGGCCCCCGGTCTCACGTGTTCCGAATGGAACGAAGCGCTTAGCGCCGACGTGCCGCCTTGCGGGCGGGCGCACGACGCACGGCCTTCTTGGCCGCGGTTGCCCGCTTCTTGACGGCCTTGCGCGCGGTTGCCCGCTTCTTGGTTGCCGTCTTCTTGACCGCGGTTGCCCGCTTCTTGACGGCCTTGCGAGCGGTTGCTCGCTTCTTGGTTGCCGTCTTCTTGACCGCGGTTGCCCGCTTCTTGACGGCCTTGCGAGCCGGAGCCCGCTTCTTGGCTGCCTTCTTTGCCGGAGACCGCTTGACGGCCTTCCGTGCCGGGGCCCGCTTGACGGCCTTCTTGGCCGGTGCGCGCTTAACTGCCTTCTTTGCCGGGGCCCGCTTTTTAGCTGCCTTTCTGGCTGGGGCCCTTCTCTTTGCGGCTACTGCCACAGGTGCACCTCCCTAGGAGCATGGTCACTGAATAGAGGTGAAGCCTGCGCCACGCCGGGGTCGACTGCCCCACGCCGTGCGCACTGCCGCACCGGATTCACTGTCAATTGCAACGGACGACGCGGTTGCGGTGATGTCATGGACACCGCCGCATCACGCCGTACCGACTTGATTCCCCGAGTTGCGGCGTCGAGCTGACACACCGCTGCACGGCGCCAGGCGCGCACGAAAGCGAACCGACAACTTTCGTTTTGCGCGCTACACGTCGTTGTGTCGCAGCACATGTCAACCCTCCCTCACACTTCGGATACACACATTCTTCTGTTATGAACGTGTCCAGGTCAAGCATACTTTGTTTGCGCGGTCATTTTGTGTTCGTGAGTGACCTTTGATTCACAACGTGCCGTACAAACAATTGAGGTGCATGCTGCGCTCGCGCGACGTGATTGCGCTTCAATTGTCGCCGCATTGGCCGATATGTCCTATGGAATTCTGTGTTCCCCAACGCAAACATCGCATGCATGGAACGCGATGCTCATGGGCATGTCGATACGGCGGATCCGTGTCTGATTTCGACCGCAGCACTGCGTGAGGTCCACCGTTGTGCGCGCCACAGCATCTATGTTGGAACTGGCACACGGGGATGGATGTGGGCCGGCGCGGAGCGTTCGACGCTGGTGTTGGGCCCGCCGCGGTCGGGAAAGACATCCTCCCTGGTCATACCCAATATTTTGCTGTCGGAGGGACCGGTCGTCTCGACCTCGACCAAGCCCGACGTCATGCGCGCCACGGCGCCCTCGCGCAGCCGCGACGGTTGGGCGTTCCTGTACGACCCGAGCGGTGAGGTCGCCTGCCCGCGCGGCGTCGAGCGCGTCGGCTGGTCGCCGCTGACGACCGCCTCGAGTTGGGACGCGGCCGTCGTGACGGCCGATGCGATGGTCGGCGCCAGCCGCTTGAGCGGGTCACGCGTCGGGGAGCACCACTGGACCGAGCGTGCCGGCGCGCTCCTCTCGACCCTCCTCCATGCCGCCGCGAAGGAGCGGCTCTCCATGCGGGACGTCCTCGGGTGGATCGACCGCCACCGCGGAGCCGCCGCACTCGAAATTCTCTCCTCGGGCGCCGGGGAGGACGCACCGGCGACCAATCTGCTCGGCGGGATCGTGGCCACGGACCCCCGGGAGCAGTCGGGCATCTGGTCCACCACATCGGGCGTGCTGGCCGCGTACCGCACCGAGGGCGCCCTGGCGTCGACGCGCATGCCGCCCCTCAATCTCGAGGAGTTCTGCGGAGGCCCGCACACGCTCTACGTGTGCTCGACGGGACGGCGGCAGCGCCAGTTCGCTCCGCTCGTGGTGGGGACCATCGGCGACGTGCGTGACGCCGCCTACGCCCGGGCCCGCGACGATCTCGGGGGCCCGCCCACCCTCCTCGCGCTCGACGAGGTGGCCAATATCGCACCCATTCCCGACCTCCCCGCCATGGTCAGCGAGGGGGCCGGCCAGGGCCTCCTGGTGCTCGCCTGCCTGCAGGACCTGTCCCAGGCGCGCGGGCGCTGGGGCCAGGCGGCGGACGGGTTCCTCTCGCTGTTCGGCACGACCGTCGTCCTGCGCGGCATCGCGGACACGTCGACCCTGCGTGACATCAGCGCCCTGGCGGGCGACCGCGAGGTGCCGGCGACGACGGTCAGCCGTGCCGTCGACCGGTGGGGTCGCATCCGTCCCTCCACGTCCGTCGGGTTGGCGCGGCAGGCACGGCTTCCCGTCGACGCCGTGGCGAGGGGCGCCCCCGGCCGCGCGCTCGTCCTCGGCCCGCACAAGCAGGTGGAGGAGGTCTCGCTGACGCCGTCACACGAAACCTCGCCGTGGCGCGAGCTCACGGCACCCGTGCACGAGCTGGCGCGCGGTGACGTGCCGCAGCTGGGCCGTTGACTCAGCGCCCGAGGCCGAGCTCGACCCCGGCGGGCTCGCGCCGCCCGAGTCGGGACCGCACCGCCTCGAGATGCCGCGCCGTGCGGATGTGGTCGGCCAGACGGGCCGCCGGCAGCGACGACAGGGCCGACGGCGAGCCCGGGGCGCCGAGCGTCTCGGTGGCGCGGTCGAGGCCCCAGCGGCCCCGGTAGGCATCGAGCACCTCCGCGGCGACGATCCAGAGCGCGTGGTCGGCCGGATTGAGCGGACGGGGCCCGAGCACGCGCAGGAGATGGTTCCCCGGCACGACGTCCCGGCGCCGGTGGAGCGGCTCTGCCACGCCGACCGACGCCGCGGGCACCACCCAGTGGTCGACGAGGTGGCCGAGAGGGGCCGCCTCGATGCCGTGCGGTGCCGCGGCGGCGAACGCGACCACGACGTCGCGGCGCCGGGCGCCGCCGTGAGGGGTGAGCGAGATGACGGCGGCGAAGTGGTGCTCGTCGAGCAGCGGCGGTCCGGGTGGCGGGCGTCCTGCCGGCAGCCCGAGCTCGAGTGTCCCCCCGACGGCATGGGCCCGCCGCTCCCACTCGTGGGCGAGCTCGGCGTAGGACGTCCCGGGCTCCTTGCTCGGACGGGTGGTCGCCCACGCCACGCGGCCTGCCCGCGCCGAGTGTGCGCCCACCTCGTGCATGCGACGGCGGATGTCGGCGGCGCGTGAGGAGAACTCGCCGAGGAGCTCGGGCGCCACGCCCACGATCTCGGGCGCCCGGTCGGGCGCTCCCGCCCAGCGCACGCCGAGCGTCGCTGCAAGGCCCGCTCGCAGATGCGCGCCGTAGACCTCCGACGCCGCCTGGCGGTGGGCGGCGATCCCGCGCCGGTCGCAGGCGCTCCACCGGCCGTCCGCGCCATGGACGAGGTTCGCCATCACGACGTGGCTGTGCAGGTGGGGGTCGCCGTTGCGGTTGACGGCGTGGGTGAACTGCCCGGCGATGATCCCGGTCGTCGGGACCACAGTCCGTTCCGGCCCCGACCGCCTGGCGGCGGTGACCCCGTGCTGCTCCAGGTAGCGCAGCGCGCCGGCGACCGCGCCGGTGTGGGCGGCGGTGACACGACGCGCGGTCTCCGCACCCCCGAGGGCGAAGAGCACGCTGGCCGACTTGGGTGCGCTGAACGTCAAGTCGAAGGCCGCCACGGAAACGCGGCCCGAGCCCATCGGCTGCCCTGTCCGCGGGTGCCGGCCCTGGAGGAGCAGTCGGAATGCCCCCGGCTGGAGCGGGCCCTCCAACCCGAGCGCCGCCGCGGCGGCGCCGGTCCAGCGGCCCGGCATCGACACGGGAAGCTCACGGGCGAGGTCGGACAGGTAGTAGTCCGCCCTGTCCCGCCCCACGCCGTGGATCCCGAGCATCCGGCTCCTCTCGTTCCCCCGCAACCCGCCGGGGATGAACGGTCGGCCGGGTCTCAGGCCTTGCGGCGGAGCTCCACGACGGGAATCACCCGCTCGGTGGCCTTCTCGTAGTCACCGAAGCCCGGCATCCGCTCCACCTGTGCGGCGAAGAGGCGGTCCCGCTCGGGACCGGCGACCGGGGTGGCGACGGCGTCGAAGCGCTCGTCGCCGAACTCGACCTGGACATCGGGATGGGCGAGCAGGTTGTAGTACCAGTCTGGGTTGGTGGGCGCTCCCGCCTTGGAGGCGAACACGAAGAGCGTGCCCTCCTCGAGCAGGCCGACCAGGGAGTTCACCCGCTTCTCGCCCGTGCGGGCGCCCGTCGTCGTCAGCAGCACCACCGGTGCGCCTTCGAACTGACCCCCGACGGCGCCATGGTTGGCGCGGAACTCCTCGATGACGCCGCGGTTGAAGTCGTTCATATCGCCCGTGGCCTGACGCTACTTCGAACGGGCGGGCGTTCGGGCTCAGGGCGCCTCGTAGCGTGCCAGCACCCGGCGGGCCGCGCCCGCGGCCAACTCTGTCAGCTCGGGTGGGCTGACCACGCGAACGGCCGGGCCGAGCTGCAGCAGCAGCCGCTCGAACCAGGCCATGCCGGAGACGTCGAGCACCACGTCGGTCACCGTCCCGTCCTCGTCGTGCGCCACCGCGCGCACGGGAACGGACTCGGGTACCCACTGCGCGCCCGGCCCCAGGTGCAGGTGGACCTCCAGTGCGCCCGGGCCGGGCACGAACATCTCCTCCATCGGCCGGGCCCGCACCGCCGCCGGTTCGGCGGGATGGTCGAGCATGCGGACGGCGCCGATCCGGTCGACCCGGAAGCGCCGCATGTCCCCGGCCCGGTGGCAGTACGCATCGAGATACCAGTGCCCGTCGATGGTGACCACCTGCACCGGCTCCACCGTGCGGGTCGTGAGCTCGTCGCGCGAGCCGGAGTGGTACTCGATCTCCATCGCCCGACCCTGGTCGACCGCCTCCCGCACGACGGCCAGGTGCTCCGGCGTGTCGACGTCGAGCCCCACCGCTTCGCGGGAGCCCAGCGCCGCGTCCAGCTTGGCCAGCGCCCGGCGCAGCGCGTCGTCCTCCGACCCCGGCACCGCGAGGAGGAGGCGCGCCGATGCGGCGACGGCGAACCCTTCGGCCGGCGTGAGGCGGCGGGGCCGCACATACTCCGGGGGGAGGAACGCCCGGACCGAGTGCTCCGACACCTCTATCTCCATCAGCGTGTCCGGTGTGTAGGGCGGCGTGCCGCAGCAC
>JBEKVF010000122.1:0-6829 GCA_049514295.1 Acidimicrobiales bacterium | reverse complement strand
GGCGGGCCGCTGTCTTGCGGCCCACGCCGGGGACCGTGCACAGGGTCTCGATGTCGTCCTCCAGAACGGCGGTGGACAGCGCGGCCGGCGACAGGACCGCCATGATGGCCAGCGCCAGCGCCGGGCCCACGCCGTGCGAGCCCAGCAGCACCTCGAAGCACCGGCGCTCGTCGTCGTGCACGAACCCGTAGAGGACGATGGCGTCCTCGCGGACATGGGTGTGCACGAACAGGCTCGCCTCCGCAGAGGAGCCGGCGGTGATCAGCGCCGCCGCCGTCGCCGGCGTCACGGTCACCCGGTAGCCCACACCCGCCACGTCGACGATCACCTCGCACTCACCCGTCCGCAGCACCACGGGCCCTCGCAGCAGTCCGATCACGTCTCGCTCCTCACTTCTCGCTTCTCGCTTCCTTCCCTTACGAGTGCGGCATCGACGGCGCGGCGCAGCGGCACCGTCGTCAGATGGCAGACGGCCAGCGCCAGCGCATCGGCGACGTCGGGCGGACCGTCGATGGCGGGGAGCCCGAGCACCTGGGCGACCATGCGCTGCACCTGTTCCTTGGTGGCGGCCCCGTAGCCGACGAGTCCCTGCTTGACCTCGTTGGAGGTGTACTGGACGACCTCGCACCCCGCCGCCGCGGCGACGAGGAGGGCCAGGCCGCTCGCCTGGCCGACCGACATGGCCGTCTTCGCGTTGACCTGGAAGAAGACGCGCTCGACGACGACCACCTCGGGACCGAGCTCCTCGAGCAGCGCGCGCAGTTCCGTGTGCAGGATCAGCAGGCGCTCAGCCAGCGGGACGGCCGGGTCGGTCTCGACCACCCCCGCCGCGTAGGCACGCAGCGCACTGTCACCCTCGCCGCGACCCACCATGCCGTAGCCGCACCGGGACAGCCCGGGGTCGATCCCCAATACGAACATGCGTTCGTAGGTTAGTCGGGCCCGCCGGCCAGGGGGCGGACCCGGGATGCCTGGGCGGAGAAGTCAGCCCTCGAAGGCGGCGAGCACGTCGTCGGTGATGTCCGCGTTGGAGTGCACGGCCTGGACGTCGTCGTGGTCGTCGATCGCCTCCAGGAGGCGCAGGACCTTCTTGGCCTCCCCCTCGTCGGGGACGGGCACGAGGGTGGTCGGCTCGAGGGACAGGTCGACGGACTCGGGCGCGATGCCGGCGTCGTCGAGGGCCTGGCGCACGGAGTCGAGGTCGGCCGGGGCGCAGGTCACGACCCAGGCGGCGCCGTTGCTCGACATGTCCTCGGCCCCGCCTTCCATGGCGATCTCCATGACCTTGTCCTCGTCCTTGTCGAGGCCGACGGTCACGATGCCCTTGCGCTCGAATTGCCAGCCGACGGCGCCGGGTTCGGCCATGTTGCCGCCGTTGCGGCTGAAGAGATTGCGCATCTCGGCGCCGGTGCGGTTGCGGTTGTCCGACAGCGTCTCGACCATGATCGCCACGCCGCCGGGGCCGTAGCCCTCGTAGTTGATGGCCTCGTAGCGGACGCCCTCGAGCTCGCCGGTCCCCCGCTTGATCGCCTTCTCAATCGTGTCGAGCGGGACGCTGGCCGCCCGGGCCTTCTGGTAGGCGGTCCTGAGCGTCGCGTTGGAGTCGAGGTCGCCGCCCCCGTCACGCGCCGCGACCTCGACGAGGCGGATGCACTTGGCGAAGATCTTGGCGCGGGCCTTGTCCTGGGCGCCCTTGCGGTATTTGGTGGTCGCCCACTTGGAATGACCCGACATGACGTGCTCTGTGTTCCTCGTTCCGTTCCGGGGAGACCCGATTGTATCGGCGCGGCGCTCGAGCAGGTCAGGGCATGGGCGAGGACAACAAGATGGGCACGCGGACCTTGCCCGCGACGACCAGGTGATACGTGCCCCGGGGCACCAGGGTGGCGACCCTGGCGGGTCGCCCGCCGCCCTGCGTCTGATCCCAGGTCCCCGTGGCGGTCAGCGTCCGGTGAGCCCCGAGACTCGGGCCCAGGAGTGCCGGGCAGCTGATCGCCTCCGATCCCGGGTACACGTCGACGCCCCGGGCGTTCTCGATGGCAAGCGGGAGTGCGCCGCAGGGGCCGAGGAGCGTGGTCAGGGGGTTGGTGTCCTGGGTGGGGCTGCCTGCCGGGCCGCAGGTCTGCGCGCTCAGGTTGTGGAGGCTGACCCGGTACGTGACGGGCTGCCCCGGGGTGAACGCTCGGCGGGGCACCGTGACGGTGAGCACCACCTGGCGGGCCGGACAGCTGCCGTAGGCGACGTGGGCGGAGCGGCTGATGCTCGGGGCGGCGGCCGAGGCAAGGCCGGGCACGCCCAGCGTGAGGAGCGCCGTCAGGCCGAGTGCGGCCGCAGTCAGGATCCTGATCCTCATGGTGGAGAGACGCTCCCGGGGACGAATCGGTTCGAGGCCGGTTCGCGACATACGCTCCGTGACCATGACGAGCCCCTCCGCTGCACTGTCCGGCCGACGTGCGGGCTCCCGCTCGCGCTCCCGCTCCCGACGGCTGCTGCTGCTCGGGGGGACCCTGGCCGCCGGCGCTGCCGCCGGGGCGGCCTACCGGCGTCTGGCCGGCAACGGCACCACCACATGGGGCTTGGGCTCCGAGGCCGATGACGGCCGGCACGCCCTCGGCTGGGGCGACCTCATCACGCGGCCCGACCATCGGATGGTGCGCACCCCGGACGGCGCCCAACTGGCGGTGTGGGACCTCGAGGGCGACGGCCCGGATGCTCCGGTCGTGGTGCTCCCCCACTGCTGGGGCTGCAGCCACGAGATCTGGGTGCCCGTCGCCCGACGGCTACGGGAGCAGGGCCACCGGGTGGTGCTCTACGACCAGCGGGGCCACGGCACGAGCACGAGGGGCACCGCACCGCTGGCGGTCGACACCCTGGCGCACGACCTCAGTGCGGTGCTCGAGGCGACCGACGTGCGCGACGCCGTGCTGGCCGGGCACTCGATGGGCGGCATGACGATCATGTCGCTGGCCACGTACCGGCCCGAGGTCCTGCGCGACCGCGCCAAGGCGACCGTCCTGGTGGCCACGGCAGCGACGAACGTCGGCGATCGAGCACTCCAGGGCGCCCAGTTTGCCGGCGCCATGATCGCGTCGCCGCTCGTCACCCGGGCGCTGCGAACGCGCAACGGGCACATTTTCGTGCGCGGCGTCTTCGGCACCACTCCTGTGCGGTCCCACATGGATCTGACGCGGGAGCTCTTCGCCGGCTGTCATGGCACCGTCCGGGGCGACTTCCTGGTGTCGCTCGCGACGATGAACCTGCTCGAGGGCATCGCCACCATGGAAGTGCCGACGACGGTCATCGTCGGCACGCGCGACACCCTGACCGTGCCCAAGAAGGCGGATCAGATCGTGTCGACCATTCCAGGGGCGCGACTGGTCACCCTCAAGGACAGAGGGCACATGCTGCCGTTGGAGGATCCCGACGCAGTGACCGTCGAGATCGTGCGGGCCGTCAAGGGCTGACTGGCGCTGAACTCGGCAGGCCGCCGATCATTTCCGCGGCCGGCGCCACGTCGGTGATGGGGTCGACACGAACACCCGACCCTGCGGGCTGACGAAGCGGACCTCGCCCTGCGCGTCACCGTCCAACTTCCAACCCAGCTCGTGCACCCGGCTGTGGTGGGCCACGCAGAGGGTCAACAGGTTGGACATGACGGTCGGGCCCTGCTTCGACGCCCAGACCACGTGATGGACGTCGGTCACGTTGCGACAGCCGCAGCCGGGGAAGCGGCATCCGCCGTCGCGACGCCGGATCTCGATGCGCTGCGCATCGGAGGGATCCCGCTGCAATGCCTTCTGGTCGAGGCAGGTGCCGTCGGGAGCGTCGAACGACATCGTGATGTGCGCGTTGCACGCCAGCCGGCGAGCCACCTCGGCCGATATGGGCCCGACACCCTCAATGGAGGCGTGGCCGTACCCATCGCCATAGAGGAGGCGGTCGAGGTCGGTGTGGACGACCATCGTGGTCTGGCCGCCGCCGTGGACGCGGGCACCGCCGGCGTCCCGCCTGCCCCGTTCGACGCAGATGTCGAGCAGCGCGTCGGCACAGCGGCTCTCGAAGCGCACATAGTCGGGATCGCTCGCGCTCGGATGGTCGTGACGGCGGGCCCGCCCGACCACCGCGGCCTTCACCAGCGCGTACGAATCCTTGGTCAGCTGCGCCCAGAGCAGGCAGCGCTCGTCGTCGAAGCGCACGAAGCGGCGTCGGAACTGCGTCGCCGAATCGGCGTCGGTCGCCCCCCTCACCTCGGCGGCCAGCCGGCGGGCCTGCTTCGGCGTCCAGTGCTCGGACGCGCGGGCGAGCTCGGCGTCGGTCTCGGGTGTCGCCACCGCGGCCAGCGGCGCGAACACATCGAGCGTCAGGCGACCCTCGGAGAGGGCGTCGGACAGGGCAGGGAGCTCCCCCACCTTCTCGGCCGCCTCGACCAGCGTCCGTGCCCGGGAACGGCTCACGTGGCAGTGGGCCACCAGCCAGTCCGGCATGGAGAGCGAGCCGTCGCCGCGCCAGGTCTCCGCCCCTGCGAACTCGGCGATCTCTCGAAGCATGGCGCCCTCGTGCTCGGAGATCACACGCTGGTGCCCGGCGATGCTGTCCGCCAGCTCGGCTGAGCGAGGGTCGCCGCCGTAGTCCCGGCACAGGGGTCGGCTGCGCCGAGGCGATGTGGGTCCGCCGGACGGGCCGGGAGCAGAGGCCGGGGCGGTGGTTCCCATACATTGGGGAAACGGTCGCGGGGCTAGGGGAAGACGACCGTCTTGTTGCCGTTCAGCAGCACCCGGTCCTCGAGGTGCCAGCGCAGGCCACGGGCCAGCACGGTGCGCTCCACATCGCGCCCCACCCGACGCAGCTCCTCGGCGGAGTCGCCGTGGTCGATGCGCCGTGTGTCCTGCTCGATGATCGGCCCCTCGTCCAGCTCGGCTGTGACGTAGTGGCAGGTGGCGCCGATCAGCTTGACGCCCCGTTCGAACGCCTGGTGGTACGGCCGGGCGCCGGCGAACGACGGGAGGAAGGAGTGGTGGATGTTGATGATGCGCCCGGGGCGGGCGGCGCAGAAGGCCGGGGGGAGGATCTGCATGTATCGAGCGAGCACCACGACGTCGGCCCGCTCGTGCTCCAGTATGCGGTCGATCTCCCCGAACACCGCCGACTTGGCGTCCGGGTCCGCCCCGACGGGCACCGGTACGCACCGGAAGCGGACGCCGTGCCATTCGACCGGCCCACGGAGGTCCTCGTGGTTCGAGATCACGCAGGGGACGTCGCCCTCGAGCTCCCCGGCCCGCCAGCGGTAGAGGAGGTCCGAGACACAGTGGTCCTCCTTGCTGGCCAGGAGAACGACCCGCTTGCGCCGGTCGGTGTCGGTCAGGTGCCACTCCATGTCGAACTCCGTCGCCACGGGTTCGAAGGCGGCCGCCAGCTCGGCGGGGCCGAACCCCGACGGGAGGCTGTCCGCCACGATCTCGATCCGCAGGAAGAAGCGGCCGCTCCGCAGGTCGCCGTGCTGCGCCGCCTCCAGGACCGACCCGCCGTGTCCGGCGATCAGCCCGGTGACCGCGGCGACGATGCCGACGCGGTCGGGGCACGTGATGGTCAGGATGTATCGACGCATGCGGTGGAGTTGCCTACCCGAAGATGCCGCTGCCGGCTGCCGACGCCACCGCCGGCACCGTCACGCCCCCGTCGCACATCTGGGCGAACAACCGATGCACCCGCCGGTCGGGCGTCAGCTCCGGATGAAACGACGAGGCCAGCACCGCTCCCTGGCGCACCAACACGGGTACGTCGTCCAACGTGGCCAGCACCTCGACCTCGTCGCCCACCGACACCACCAGCGGCGCCCGGATGAAGACGGCCGGGAGCGGCGGCCCCTCTCCGGAGCCGAAGCACACCTCGCTCTCGAACGACTGCTGCTGGCGGCCGTAGCCGTTGCGACGGACGACCGCATGCAGCACGCCGAAGGTGCGCTGGTCGGCGCGCCCGTCGAGCACCTCTTGCGCCACGAGGACCAGGCCGGCGCAGGTGCCCAGGATCGGCAGACCCGGGCCCTCGCCCTCGGCGCTCAGCCGTTCGGCGAGCGCCCCGTACAGCCCCGTGGACTCGAGCAGCATCGACAACGTCGTCGACTCCCCGCCGGGCAGCACGAGACCGTCGAGCCCCTCGAGGTCCGACGGCCGCTTGACGAGACGAACCGAGCACCCGACCTCGGCCAGGGCCGCGACGTGCTCGCGCACGTCACCCTGCAGGTCGAGTACGCCGATGAGAGGCCCGGGTCCGCCCTCCGAGTCCTCTACCACCCCCGGTCGGCGAGATGCTCGCCGTACTGCGACGCGTCCAGCCCCCGCATCGCCTCTCCGAGGCCACGCGACACCTTCGCCACGTGCCCCGCGTCCTCGTAGTGCGTCGTCGCCTCCACGATCGCCGAGGCCATGCGGGCGGGGTCCGACGACTTGAAGATCCCCGAGCCGACGAACACGGCCTCCGCACCGAGCTGCAGGACCAACGCCGCATCGGCCGGCGTCGCGATGCCACCCGCGCAGAACAGGGGCACCGGGAGCTTCCCCGTCGAATGGATCTCCTGCACGAGCCCGACCGGCGCGGCCAGCTCCTTCGCCCAGCCGTACACCTCAGCCGAGTCGGCCTGCGTGATCGAGCGGATCGCCCCGAGGATGGATCGCAGGTGGCGCACGGCCTCGACGATGTTCCCCGTCCCTGCCTCGCCCTTGGAGCGGATCATCGCCGCGCCCTCGGAGATGCGGCGCAGCGCCTCGCCCAGATTCGTGGCCCCGCAGACGAACGGCACCGTGAAGGGCCACTTGTCGATGTGGTACGCCTC
>JBEKVF010000121.1:0-6839 GCA_049514295.1 Acidimicrobiales bacterium | reverse complement strand
CCGGTCTCGCCACCACCTCGGACACCGCCAGCTCGGTCGGACTGAGTTGGACGGCTTCCACCGGCGCGGCCGGCTACACCGTCTATCGCAACGGCACTGCCCTGGGCACCACCACCAAGACCAGCTACACCGACTCGACGGTCTCACCTTCGACGACCTATCAGTACACGGTCGATGCCTTCAACGCTGCGGACACCCACTCACCCCAGTCCACGGCGCTCCCGGTGACCACGCCTGCCGCGCTCCCAGTGACCTCACCGAGCCAGGGCACCGGCGGGACCACCCCTCATGGCTACTGGTTGGTTGGTTCCGACGGTGGAGTCTTCAGCTTCGGGAGTGCTCAGTTCTACGGGTCCACCGGGTCGCTGCGCCTCCAGCGCCCGGTCGTGGGCATCGTGCCCACAGGTGACCGTGGCGGCTACTGGCTCGACGCCTCCGACGGTGGAGTGTTCAGCTACGGCGACACCCAGTTCCACGGCTCGATCCCGGGCCTTGGATTCCATCCAGCCGGCTCGGGTCTGCCGAAGAGCCTCAACGCTCCCGTCGTCGGCATGGTGCCCTCCATCGACGACGGGGGGTACTTCATGGTGGCGTCCGATGGTGGCGTCTTCGCTTTCGGTGACGCTCACTTCGCCGGGTCGTGCCCCGGCATCGGTGGCTGTGCAGGCTCCGCGGTCGCCGTCCTGCCCGACCAAAGCGGGAACGGCTACTGGGTGGTGACCTCGACGGGGAACGTCTACGCCTTCGGCGACGCGCCCTATTTCGGCGCACCCGGACACGGCACGGTGACCTCAGCGGTGGCCACCCCCGACAAGAAGGGGTACTGGATCCTCCTGAGCGACGGTGAAGTCTTCGGCTACGGCGACGCGGCCAAGCTCGGCTCGCCGTCCTCGTCCAACTTCAACGCTGGCGACGCCGCGGCGGCGATCTTCGCCACCTCCGACGGTGCGGGCTACTGGGTCTCATCGGCGCTCGGCGCCGTCTTCAACTTTGGGGACGCTCCCAACGACGGCGGCATGTCTGGAACCCATCTCAACGGGTCCATCATTGCCGCCACCGGGTTCTGACATGAAGGAGCGCGGCGAGGTAGTGCCGGTGTGAAACACGTGCGACCTGTGGTGTTCCACAAACGCCGCTTGTAGCTCGTTGAATGGACTGACGTTGAGCCCGCCGAGGTGATCCAAGCCTCGAGGACTTGCGGACTCAGGTCATGGCAACCATGACCTCCCCGT
Source organism: Acidimicrobiales bacterium (assembly GCA_049514295.1). GTDB lineage: Bacteria > Actinomycetota > Acidimicrobiia > Acidimicrobiales > RAAP-2 > Bog-473. The sequence continues at coordinate 5,607 of JBEKVF010000121.1, read as the reverse complement.
CGTCAGTGAGGGAGATCCAGCCGTTATCGCCCGAGACATCAGAGGGGGTGGAGGGGGTCCTCTGAGCTGGGGGATCACGTGTGGGTCTCGCAGGCCAAGTCCCCGGGAACGGCCTGGGAGGAAGCGCGGGGCGTGCCCTATGATTCCTGCCTAATCTGACGCACCGTCAGATCCGGCGCGCCCGGGTAAGTGGAGGCAGCGATGGACTTCGATTTCTCGCCGGAGCAACTGGCCTTTGTCAAGGAGGTCGAGACCTTCCTCGACGCCAACGACGACCCCGAGGTGTTCGACCTGACCCGGGAGAACATGGCCCAGATCGTCGACACACCCAAGCGCCGGGCCTTCATGGCCTCCCTCGGCCAGCAGGGCTGGCTCGGCATGACCTGGCCGAAGGAGTACGGGGGCTCGGAGGGCGAGGGCGTCTATGAGTACCTCCTCAACGAGCAGCTGGCGGGCCGGGGCGGGCCCCAGATCGGCAAGGGCGTCGGCATCATCGGCAAGACGCTCATCCGGCACGGCAACGACAAGCTCAAGGCCGAGTTCCTGCCCAAGATCCTGCGCAACGAGGTCGAGTTCGCCGTCGGCTACTCCGAGCCCAACGCCGGCTCCGACGCCGCCTCCATGCAGCTGAAGGCCACGCGCGACGACGGCGGCTGGATCCTCAACGGACAGAAGACCTGGACCACATCGGCCCATTTCGCTGAGTGGTACTGGGTCGGCGGTCGCACTGACCCCGAGGCCAAGCACGCGGGCATCACGCTCTTCCTCGTCCCCATCGACCAGCCGGGCATCACGGTCAACGCGATCTGGACCATGGGCGACGAACGAACCAATGAGGTGTTCCTCAACGACGTCTTCGTCCCCGACGACTACGTGGTGGGCGAGGTGGGCCGCGGGTTCCAGTACATCTCGGAGGCGCTCGACCTCGAGCGCTTCACCATGTTCACCTTCTCGCCCATTCAGCAGCGCTTCGAGCTGCTCGTCGAGTACGTGCGCACGACCGTGCGTGACGGCGTGCCGCTGAAGGACGACCCGGTCATCCGCCAACGCCTGGCCCAGCTGGCCACCCAGCTCGAGGTGGCCCGCGTCATGGGGCTCAAGTTCGTCTACGAGTCCTCCAAGGGTGGTGCGGCGCCCACCGCCGCGGCCTCCGAGTACAAGCTGTTCGCCACCGAGCTCTCCAAGCGCTTGGCCAACGCATCCATGGACATCGCCGGGCCCGGTTCTCAGCTGCGGGTCAAGACCGAGGAGGCGCCGATGGCCGGGCGGTCCGAGTCGACCTACCGCTACACGGTGATCGACACCATCGGCGGCGGCGCGTCGGAGATCCAGAAGAACATCATCGCCCGGCGCAAGCTCGGACTGCCGAAGAACTTCTGAGGTGGCCGCTTCCGTGTCCTCCTCCGGGCCCCTCGCCGGGGTCACCGTCCTCGACCTCTCCACGGTCGGGCCCGCGGCGCGCTGCACGCGCCTGCTGGCCGACTACGGGGCGAAGGTGGTGAAGGTCGGGCCCGTGCCGTCGGCCGACGCGTCGCCCATTGAGCCGCCGTTCTTCGCCTACAGCGGGCACCGCGGCATGCGCCGCGTATTGGTCGACCTGAAGGACGACGACGGTCGGGAGGCCTTCCTGGCCCTGGCCGCGGCGGCCGACGTGGTGGTGGAGAGCTTCCGGCCCGGCGTCGTCGACCGGCTGACCATCGGCTACGACGCGGTGTCCGCTCGCAACCCCGGCATCGTGTACTGCTCGACCAGCGGCTACGGCCAGGACGGCCCCCACGCTCAGTGGGCTGGTCATGACATCGACTACCTCGCCGTGGGCGGGTACCTGGCCATGAGCACCCCCGGGGCCGACGGCGCGCCACCGTTGCCCGGCGCCACGGTGGCCGATGCCGCTGCGGGGGGCATGCAGGCCGCGCTGGCCATCACTGCCGCCCTCGCCGGGCGCGCCACCACGGGCCAGGGCAGCTACCTCGACGTGTCGGTGGCCGAGGGCGTGCTGTGGCTGATGTCGCTCCTGATCGACGAGCAGTTGGCGCTGGGCACGGGCCCGCGCCCCGGCCACGACGTGCTCTCGGGTCGCTACGCCTGCTACGCCACCTACGGCACGGCCGACGGCAAGTGGGTGGCGGTGGGGGCGATCGAGGCCAAGTTCTTCGCCAACCTCTGCGCCGCGCTGGGCTGCCCCGAGCTGGCCGGCGCCCAGTTCGACGACGACGCCCAGCCCACCATCCGAGCCGCCTTGGCCGTCGTGTTCGCCACCCGCACCCGCGACGAGTGGGTGGAGGCGCTTGCCGGCGCCGACACCTGCGTCGCCCCCGTTCTCGAGATCTCCGAGGTGGCGACCCACCCCCAGTTCGCCGCCCGGGGCGTGGTCACCGACGCGACCCGCCCCACGGAGGGCACCTTCTCCCAGCTCGCTCCGTTGCTGGCCGGGATGCCGCGGCCCGACGCGCCGGCGCCCCTGCCCGACATGGCACAGACCGACACCGAGCACCTCCTCAAGGAGGCCGGCGTGGACGGCGAGACGGTCGCCCGCTGGGTGGGCCGGCGGGTGGTGGCATGACGCCCGCCGACGCGCTGGCCGGCGCGCTCGACCTCATCGGCAAGGAGCAGTACCACGAGGTGGGGGAGTTCCCCGTCGAGCGCGGCTATGTCTGGACGTCGTGCTCCTCCGTGGAGAACGGCAACCCGCTCTTCTGGGACGACGAGGTCGCCGAGGCGCTCACCGGCGGGCCCATTGCGCCCCCGTCCATGGTGTCGGTCTGGTTCCGGCCGCACCACTGGGCGCCGGGCCGCACCGAGGAGGCGCTGCCGCTGCAGGTGCACTTCGACCTGAAGGAGTGGTTCGGCCTCCCCGAGGCCGTCATGACCGACAACACCATTGAGTTCCACACGCCGGTCCGCATGGGCGATGTCCTGAGGACCCACCAGGTGCTGCGCTCTGTCAGCGACGAGAAGACGACGAAGCTCGGCACGGGGCGGTTCTGGGTGATCGACGTCGTCTATATGAACCAGGACAGTGAGCTGGTGGCGGTGGAGTCCTACACCGGGTTCGGCTACCGGCGCGCCCAGGGGAGCGGGTCGTGACCGTCGCCGTGGCCCCACGCTTGCTGCTGGGCGATGTCGCCGTCGGCGACGCGCTGCCCTCGCTGGACTACGAGGTGAGTGCGACCACGGTGGTGCTGGGCGCGCTGGCCACCCGCGACTGGCGTCCCATGCACCACGACAAGGACTTCGCCGTCTACCGCAACGGCACCCAGGACATCTTCTTGAACACGCCGAACCAGGCGGCCTGGTTCGAGCGGTACCTCACCGACTGGACCGGGCCCCACGGCCGGCTGGCCCGCGTGACCTTCCGGATGAAGGGCTCGGTCTTCCCTGGCGACATGATGTCGCTGCGAGGTCAGGTGGAGTCGACCGAGGTCGACGAAGTGGGCTGCGGGTTCGTCACCGTGGCCGTCACCTTGTCCGTCGACGGTGACGCCAAGACGACGTGCGCCGCCCGCATCGCGCTGCCGACGAGCGCCGACGACAATCCCTGGGCGCGGCGCGGCGACCAGTGGCGGCCTTCGCCGGTGAGGCCGTGACGTCTTCCCGTATCCACATGCGATCACGAAGGTGGTTCTGAGTGCTGGACCTTGATTTCGACCAGGAACAGGAGCTGCTGCGGCAGACGGTGCGCGACGTGCTCGGGCGCCACTGCCCGCTCGAGGTCGTCCGCCAAATGGAGGACGACCCGGTCGGCTACCCACCCTCGCTGTGGATGCAGCTGGGCGAGCTCGACCTCATCGGGCTGCTGCTCCCCGAGGAGTACGGCGGCTCGTCCATGTCGCTCATTGAGGGCGTGGCGCTCTACGAGGAGCTGGGCCGCGCGCTGGCGCCGACCCCGCACTTCGTCAGCGCGGTCATGAGCGGGGGTGTGCTGGCTGCTGCGGGCAGCGAGGCCCAGAAGGATCGGTGGCTGCGCCCGGTCGCGGCGGGGGAGGCGATCCTGACGCCGGCCTGGCTCGAGCCCGAGAACGGGTTCACCCCCCGCGGGGTCGAGGTGCGGGCGGAGTCCGACAGTTCCGGGTTCGTGCTGTCCGGCGTGAAGCGCCACGTCGCCTTCGCCTCGTCCGCTGACCGGCTCGTCGTCCTCGCCCGGACGGGCGGGGACGACGAGGACGTCGACCTCTTCCTCGTCGACCCCGGTGCGCCGGGGGTGACCCTCCGCCAGCAGTTCACGATCTCCTCGGACACCCAGTACGAGGTCACGCTCACCGGCGTCGCGGTGGGGGAGGGCGACCGCATCGGTCCGGCGGGAAGCGGCTGGACGACCTGGCAGGAGGTGCTCGAGCCGGCGTTGGTGCTGCTGGCCGCGCAGGCCGTCGGCGGGGCGCGCTACGCACTTGAGATCACGACCCAGTACGCCAAGGACCGCCAGCAATTCGACAAGCCGCTGGGGGCGTTCCAGGCGCTGGCCCACTACCTGGCCGACGCCGTCACCAACCTCGACGGGGCCGAGCAGCTTGTCCACGAGGCCGCCTGGGCCGGGGCGAGTGGACGCCCACTCACGTCGCTGGCCCCCATGGCGAAGTTGTTCGCCTGCTCCACGTTCCGTGACATCACGGCCATGGCCCAGCAGCTCTTCGGTGGCATCGGGTTCACGCTCGACTTCGACATCCAGCTCTACTTTCGCCGGGCGAAGCAGCAACAGCTGATGTGGGCCAACGACCGTACGCTCGAGGTCGCGGTCGCGGACGCTTTGCTGGACTGAGCGTCGAGCGGCGCCTAGGCGCGATTGCCGAGCAGCGGTCGCATCGATGCACCCACCTGATCGGCGATCGCCACGGCGACAACCCGTCGTTCGCGCGACACCGGGTACCCCGGCGTAGGCGTCAGGACAAATCGTCCCAGCGTCCGGCCTTGGTTCTGCACCAACAACTCGATCTCCGGGCCGGGCAGGCCCATCCGGTGGACGCCCCAGAGCCGGCCTCCGAGGAAGACCTGCCCGTCATGTTCCAGCCGCATCATGGGGCGATCAGTCGAGCCGGCCTCGTAGCGGCACGCCTGAAGCTGCAAGAGGTCGACGAGTTCGTTCCGTACGCGTTCGACCACTTCACGCGAGGGTGCACCGGAGGTGGCGAGTTCGGTGACGTCGTGGATGAGACCGACGAAATCTGCCTCCTCAGCAGCTGTCGCAAGGTGATGACGGTTGCGAGCTGCGAGCTCGGTCACGATGATCCCGACAACGAACAGACACACGGCAATCTCAATATCCGGCCGGTGGGTGATGGCCAGCTTCTCGTAGGGACGGGTGAGGAAGTAGTCGAACCACAGGGTGGCGGACACGGTGGCGACGAACCCGGAAAATCGGTTCCCCAATGCTGCGACCGCCACGATGACCGCGACGAGGATCAGTGCGGATGCGGGATTGACGAAGATCGAGCGAAAGGGGACGAGGATGGCCGCCACCCCGAGTGGCAGAACGACCGCAGCGACGAGGGCTATCTGGTCTCGGTGAAGCCGGATCCTCTCCATGGCTACCTCGCTTCAATCAGGTCTTCCCAGTTTCTCACGGCAAGGGCGCCGTCTCTAGTGCCTTTCCCCGTGCAGAGGCTCTCAAAA
>JBEKVF010000120.1:0-6848 GCA_049514295.1 Acidimicrobiales bacterium | reverse complement strand
GTCTCGCGTGCGGGCACGACGTCCCCCTGGGGTGTCGGCGTCGTCTGTGGCACCGGGGTGAACTGCGCCGCCGTCGGCCCGGACGGGCGCACCGTCCGGTTCCCCGCTCTCGCCGAGCTGTCAGGAGACTTCGCTCCCGGTGGCGCGTGGCTCGGTGTGCGTGCGCTCGGGCTGGCGCTCCGGGCCGGCGACGGCCGTGGTGCCGCCACCTCACTCAGCGAGCTTGTGCCGGCGCACCTCGGGGAGCCCGACGCGGAGGCGGTGCTCACGGGCATCTACACCGGCGCCATCCCATATGCCCGTCTCTTCGAGTTGGCGCGCGTCCTCCTCGATGCGGCTGCCGACGGCGACGTGCTCGCCCGCGACGCGGCGGACACCCTGGCGGACGAGGTGGCAACCTTCGTCCGGGCGGCGGTCGACCGGCTCGGCCTGCAGGACGACCCGGTCGAGGTGGTGCTCGGAGGCGGCATCTTCGACACCAGGGACGCGGCCTTCCACGAGCGCGTTGCGGCAGGTGTCCACCAGGCTGCACCCCGGGCCGTACTCGTCCGCCTCGATGCCCCGCCGGTGCTGGGCGCCGCGCTCATCGGGCTCGACGCCATCGGGGCAACGGCGAGCGCCCTGGCCGCGCTGCGGGAGGGCCTCACCACTCCTTCAGGGTCCTGACCACCCCGTGCCGCGAGTCCACCAGACTGCGGACCGGACCGCCCGCCGAGGGATCAGTCGCGGATACGACTCAGGATCTTCTCGCGGCGTTGACGCTCCGCACGTGGCAGATCGCACGGCGTCCCAGCGACGGGCCGGTTGGATGCCGCCGCGTCACGGAGCATCTCGGCGATGCCCGAGTAGATGACCTCGATCGTGAAGTCGTCGACTTCGATCGCGGCCATCTCGGTGCCGTCGTCCGCGAGGTGGATCACCTTGACCATCAGTCCACCAATACCCCTGAACGGATCTCTTCACAATGGCGCTCAATGGCAATGCAGGCGCCGTCCCGGAAGATCCAGCCCACCTCGCGCCACGCATCGAGCTCCGGCAGCGCGTCGGCCGACGCCGTGCTCCCTCCCTCTCTCGACTTCTCCGTGCGCCTCATAAGACGAATTTGATCCTGAGTTGTCTCATCGTCGGTGACTTCCGGTTGCAATTGGGGTGCCGACGTCGGGCACAGATAGAAGGACTTATCGTCCCTGGTCAGGAGCAATTTTCTTCCGAGAATCCGTCCGATTGGCTCAGCGGGCAAAGAGGTGCCACCCCGCCCATATCCACGCCAGCACCAGGACGACACGCAACAACGGACCGGTGGCGAGCCGCTCCAAGACAACGGCGGGGCGAGCGACCGTCCCTCCCGACGAGCGGGACCGGGCCCACAGCCCGAGAGCGAGGGCGCCGAGAACCGCCCACACTGTGTAGGAGAGGGCGGCGCTCACCGCACCCCGGGCGGCCCAGAGGACGCGGTCGGCCTCGCCGGCCGCGGGAGTGCCTGCGCACCCCGGCGGACGATGCACGCGCCGAGGCACAGCCAGCCGAAGAACACGAGCGCCTTCAAGAGGTAGTAGCGGTCGACAACGTCGGCCATGGAGCTCAGAGTCGGATGAGCACCCCGGCTGCCCCGGGCGAGGTACTCAGCCAACTCCCACGCCACGGCGGCGGCGAGGAGCACGACCCAGGCGCGGTAGGGATGGCCATCCCGGGCCACCACCTCGCCCTCGAGCGGCTGCGGCTGCGGCTGCGGCTGCGGCCGACGGGGCCAGCGCACCACGGCGAGGACAACCAGCGCGGCGATCGGAATCGCCGTGACGGCGTCGGCCGGCCAGGTGAACGCGCTCGTGGTGGCCGCACCCAGGGCGTAGGCCGCACCGGCGGCCAGCAGCGCGGGTTCCCGCCAGCCGCGCGGGTGTTCGGCCGACGGCACCGGTGCGGCGGTGCCTCTCAGCCGGACTCGGCGCCGGCTTCTGCCGCCCCGACGAGCGGCAGCAGCTCGACTCGTGCCGGGCGCGACCCGCCGACGCCGTCACCCGAGCGCACCCGGACCGGCCCAGGGGCCTCGACGTTCCGGTGCAGGTACCCGAGCGCGACCCACTCCCCCAGCTCCGCGCTCCATGCCGCGGAGGTGACGGTGCCGGCGACCTTGTCGTCCGCCGCGCCATCGCCCGCGGGTGCCTCCCCCGCGTGCAGCGTCATGCCCCGAGCCAGTGCAGCGCTCCCACCGTCGCCGTCGCCAACGCCGTCGACCGAACCCGGAGGAGCCACCACTCCGACCAGGCGCCGCGCCACGTTGGAGCCCCGCGAGTCGATCCGTGCCACGAGCTCCTGCCCCGTGTAGCAGCCCTTGGTGAAGCTCACCGTCCGCTCGACCAGCCCGGCCTCGGCGGCGATGGTCTTGCCCGTCAGCTCGGTGCCCATGGCAGGGATTCCCGCCACGATGCGGCAGGCCTCCACGGCCGCCGGGCCGCACGCCACCAGTCCGGCAGGGAGCTCCGCAGCCTCCGGTCCGAGCACGACGTCCTCGGAGCCGAGCAGGTCAATCCCCTCCCAGCCGTTCCACTCGAAGGGCAGCGCCAGGACACCGCGCTCGGCCAGGACCGCCAGCAGCCCCGCGGCCGCCTCGCCGACCGCCGGGCCACGCAGGGACAGGCAGCGCCACGCAAGCTTCTCCATCTCCACCTTGGAGCGCAGCAGGAAGCGACGCAGTCGCGCCGTCACCGCCTCGCCGTAGCCCGCGTCGACGTCGAGCACGAAGCCGTGCCCGTCGATGCGGGTCACCCGCAGCAGGGCGGACAGCTTCCCGTCCGGCTCGAGCAGGAGCGAATCCGCCGCACCGCCCACCGCCAGGGCGGCCACGTCCTGGCTGAGTTGGCCCTGCAGGTACGCCTCCGCGTCTGGCCCGCGCACCGCCAGCACGTCGCGGGACGAACGGAAGGCGCCGGCCCCGTGACGGAGAGCGGCCGTCTCCGCGTCCAGGCCGCTCACTGGCCCGACACGCCGCGCCGCGCCGCGCTCATGCGCCGCGCCGCTGTCACCGCCACCAGCAGGGCACCGGCCTTGTGCGCGCACTCCTCGTCCTCGCTCTGCGGGTCGCTGTCGGCCACGATGCCCGCGCCCGCCTGCACGCTGGCCCTGCCGCCGGGCGTCACCACCATGGTGCGGATGGCGATGGCCGTGTCCACGTTGCCCGAGAAGTCGATGTAGCCGACGACCCCCCCGTACACGCCCCGCTTGGTGGGCTCGAGCTCGTCGATGATCTCCATGGCCCGCACCTTGGGGGCGCCCGAGAGCGTGCCGGCGGGCAGGGTCGCCCGCAGGACGTCGATCGGACCCTTGCCCTCGGCCAGCTCACCCGACACCTGCGAGGTGATGTGCATGATGTGGCTGTAGCGCTCGATCGTCATGAGCTCGTCGACCTTCTCGGTGCCGAAGCGTACGACCCGTCCCACGTCGTTGCGGGCCAGGTCCACCAGCATGATGTGCTCCGCCAGCTCTTTGGGGTCCTCCGCCAACTCGCCCTCGAGGAGCCGGTCGTGCTGCTCGCTCTCCCCGCGCGGCCGCGACCCTGCGATCGGCCGGGAGGTCACGATCCCGTCGCGCAGGCGCACCATCGGCTCGGGGGACGCTCCGACAACGGTGACCTCGGGGAAGCGCAGGAAGTAGAGGTACGGGCTCGGATTGAGCAGCCGCAGGGCACGGTAGACGTCGAACGGATCGGCATCGAGCGTCAGGTCGTAGCGCTGCGACAGCACGACCTGGAAGATGTCGCCGGCCCGGATGTACTCCTTGGCCACCCCAATGGCGGCCTTGTAATCCTCCGACGTCATCGTCCGCCCCGCCTGGGCCCTCTCCAGCCCCGGCGGGGGTGCCGCCGCCAGCTCGCCCGACACCGGTCCCGGACGGGCGCAGTCCGCCGCCAGCTCGCGCAACCGGGCGCAGGAGGCCTCGTAGGCACCCGTCGCCGCCTCGGTGTCGACGACGCCGTCGGGGGCGTCTGGCACCACGACGTTGTCGACCAGGACGACGCGCTGACGCCAGTGGTCGAAGGCACAGAACTGCCCGATCACCACCAACGCGGCGTCGGGATGGCCGAGATCGTCGTGCGGCGGGTCCGGGAGTCGCTCGATCTCGCGGACCACGTCGTAGCCGAGATACCCCACCAGTCCCCCGTGCAGCGGCGGCAGGCCGGCCAGTACGGGCGACTGGAAGCGCGCCACGACGCCCTCGACGGCGGCCAGGATCCCGTCGTCGGACCGCTCCAGGTCCAGGCGACCCGTCGCCTCGACCGTCCGCCCCCGCGCCGTCAACGTGGCCAGCGGCCGGCGACCCACGAACGAGTACCGGCCCCAGCGCTCACCGCCCTCGACGGACTCGAAGAGGAAGCCCTCCCCCTCCCCCACCACGTTGGCGAAACAGGCGACGGGGGTCAGGGTGTCGGCCACCACCTCGCACCAGACGGGGACGATGGCGTGCTCCTTGGCCAGCGCGGCGAACTCGGCCGGGTCGGGCCCGAAGACGAGCCCGCTCGGGCCCGACCCCGGGCTCGGGCCGCCTTCGGGCGTCACGGCGCGGGCACCCCCGGGCCCGTCCCGATGGTCCGGTGGAAGCACGACCGCTCCCCGGTGTGGCACGCCCCGCGGCCGTGCTGGTCCACCAGCACCACGAGCGCGTCGCCATCGCAGTCGATGCGCACCTCGCGCACGTACTGTCGGTCCCCGGAGGTCTCGCCCTTCTGCCAGTACTCCTTGCGGCTGCGGCTGTAGAACCACGAGCGCCCCGACGCAAGAGTGCGTCGCAGGGCCTCGGCGTCCATGTAGGCCACGGTCAGCACCGTCCCGTCGGTGGCGTCCTGCACGATCGCCGGCACCAGGCCGTCGGCCTTGGAGAAGTCGACGGCCCGCACCAGGTCCTCGTCGACCGTGAGCGCCACGCCCTCGGGAACGGCGGAGGCCTCGGTGGCCCCGGCCCCGGGCCCGCTCAAAGGTAGAGCCCCGTGCCGCTGTCGTTGCGGGGGGAGGCGATGGCGTGGATGTCGCGCTCGCGCAGAATCACGTACTCCTCGCCGTGCACCTCGACCTCGAAGCGGTCCTCGGGGTTGAACAGGACGGTGTCGCCGACCTTGATCGTCCGGACGTGGGGTCCGACCGCAACCGCCTCGGCCCAGGTCAGGCGCCGGGTGATCTGGGCCGTGGCCGGGATCAGGATGCCGGCACGCGAGCGCCGCTCGCCGTCGGTCGGCGAGATCTGGACCATGACGCGGTCGAAGAGCACCGAGATCGGCTGCTTGTCCTCCGTTGCGGTGGCCTTGGCCTGGTCTGTCCCGTTCTTCGTCGTCGACGTGGGCACCCTGGCACGGTACCGCACGAGGGCGCCCTTCCAGGTCAGGGGGGTCAGAGGGGGCGGACGACGACCCCCCGCTCGGCCATGTAGGCCTTGGCCTCGCCGATGGTGAACTCACGGCGGTGGAAGATGGAGGCCGCGAGCACGGCGTCGGCGCCACCCTCGAGGGCGCCGTCCACCAGGTCCTGCAGCCGGCCGACGCCACCCGACGCCACCACCGGGATCTCCACCGCGTCCACCACCGCCCTCGTCAGTGCCAGGTCGAAGCCGTCCCTCGTCCCGTCGCGGTCCATGGACGTGAGCAGGATCTCGCCCGCCCCGTTGGCGGCGCACTCCACCGCCCACGCCACGACGTCGCGCCCCGTCGGCGTCCGGCCGCCGTGTGTGTACACCTCCCAGCCGTCACCTTCCACCCGTGCACGGGCGTCGATGGCGATGACGGCGCACTGGCAGCCGAACTCGTCCGCGATGTCCCGCACCAGCTCGGGTCGCTCCACTGCGGCCGTGTTCACCGCGACCTTGTCCGCCCCGGCCCGGAGGAGGCGGCGTGCATCCTCCGCCAACCGGACACCACCCCCGACCGTCAAGGGGATGAAGACCTGCTCCGCGGTGCGCGCGACGACCGAAACCATGGTGTCGCGTCCGTCGGAGGACGCGGTGATGTCGAGGAACGTGATCTCGTCGGCCCCCTCGGCGTCGTAGCGCTCCGCCAGCTCGACAGGGTCGCCCTCGTCGGTGAGGTCGACGAAGCGCACACCCTTGACGACACGGCCGTCGGTCACGTCGAGACAGGGGATCAGACGGACGCTGCGCACGCGGCCAACCCCTCCTCCACGTCGAAGCGTCCCTCGACCAGCGCCTTTCCGACGATGGCGCCCGCGAGCGCGCGGCCGGCAACCCGCAGCCGGGCCAGGTCGGCGAGGTCGCCCGTGGCCGACACGCCCCCCGACGCCACCACGGGCAGCGCGGTGGCCGCCAGCAACGCCTCGAGTCCGCTCAGGTCGGGCCCGGAGAGCATCCCGTCGCGGGCCACCGCCGTCGCCACCACCGCACCGATGGGCTCTCCCTCCCAGAGGGCCAGCAGCTCGCTCAGAGCGCGGCCCGAGCCAGCCAGCCAGCCTTGCGCCTGGGCCTCGGCCACCCCGTCCTCCCCGACCCGGTAGTCCAGGCCGACCGCGACACGCCCGGGCCATCGCCGGGCACAGCGCCCGGCCAGCGCGGGCTCCTCGAGTGCCGCGGTGCCCAGCACCACGCGGGCGACACCCGCCCCGAGGAGCTCCTCGGCGGCGTCCTCCGAGCGGATGCCTCCGCCCGCCTGCACGCGCACGGACGCGTCCGCGGCCAGGCGGACGATCTCTCCCAGCGCGGCGCGCTCGTGCGGCACCCCGGTGCGCGCGGCGTCGAGGTCGACGACGTGGATCCAGTGCGCGCCCCCTGCGATGTAACGCGCCGCCAGCTCGGCGGGGTCCCCGTAGCGGGCCTCACGGTCGAAGTCACCCTGGGTGAGCCGGACGGCGGTCCCG
>JBEKVF010000119.1:0-6873 GCA_049514295.1 Acidimicrobiales bacterium | reverse complement strand
CGCAGCTCCAGGATGGTGAGGAGGTATTCGCGGCGCGAGGTCACCTTCCCCTCGTCGTCGAAGCCCTTGACCCGCGGCTGCACCGTGTCCTGAATGAAGGACCGCACGCGGGTCCTGATCTCCTCGTGCTCGGGGGCCAGGGTGAAGTCGATGGCCATGTGCTCCTCCCCGGGGCCTAGTAGAGACCCACCACGTTGCCGCTCTCGTCGATGTCGATCCGCTCGGCGGCCGGGCTGTGCGACAGCCCGGGCATGGTGCGCATGGTGCCGCTGACCAGATAGACGAAGCCGGCCCCCACATTGGCCCGCGCCTCGCGCACGGGCAAGCGCCAGCCCCGCGGGGCGCCCAGGAGCTTGGGGTCCGAGGAGATGGAGAGATGCGTCTTGGCGATGCATACCGGGAGGGAGCCGAAGCCGGCCCGCTCGTAGGTGTCGAGCTGACTCGCCGCCGCCGGCAGGTAGTCGACGCCGTCGGCGCCGTAGACCTCGGTGGCGATGGCCTCGACCTTCTCGCGCAGCGTCGCCCCGTCGTCGTAGAGCATGCGGAACTCGCCCGGCTCGGCGGCGGCCTCGACCACGGCCTCGGCCAGCTCCACGGCACCCTTGCCGCCGTTCTCGAAGTGCGTGCAGACCGCGGCGCGCACACCCGCCGAGGCGGCGATCTCCCGGATGGCCGCGTGCTCGGACGGGAAGTCGCCGTCGATCGCGTTGATGGCGACGACGGGCGTGACCCCGTGGCGGCGCACGATGGCCAGGTGGGCCAGGAGGTTGGGGGCGCCGAGCTGCACCTCCTCGGGGCTCTCCTCCAGCAGGGCGGGCGGCAGCGGGCGCCCGGCCACGACGCGGTGCCGCCCGGAGTGCAGCTTCATCGCCCGCACCGTCGTCACCACGACCGCGGCGTCGGGTACGAGGCCCGAGGTCCGGCACTTGATGTTGAAGAACCGCTCGGCCCCCATGTCGGCGCCGAACCCGGCCTCGGTCACCAGGTACTCGCCGGCGTGAATCCCGATCAGGTCCGCCACCACCGACGAGTTGCCGTGGGCGATGTTGCCGAACGGGCCGGCATGGACGAGCACGGGTGTGTTCTCGAGCGTCTGCAGGAGGTTGGGCTTGATGGCGTCGCGCATGATCACCGTCATGGCCCCGGCGGCCTTGAGCTGCTCCGCCGACACCGGCTCTCCGGCCGTGGTGTAGCCGACGACGATGCGGCCCATGCGCTCCCGCAGGTCGCGCAGCGAGCGAGCCAGCGCGAGCACGGCCATCACCTCGGAGGCCGCCGTGATGTCGAACCCCGTCTCCCGGGGGATGCCGTCCTGCTTGGTGCCGAGGCCGCTGACGATGGTGCGCAACGAGCGGTCGTTGACGTCCAGGACGCGCTTCCAGGTGATGCCGTGCGGGTCGATCCCGAGCGCGTTCCCGTTGTAGAGGTGGTTGTCCACCATGGCCGCCAGGAGGTTGTTGGCCGCCGTCACGGCATGCAGGTCGCCGGTCAGATGGAGGTTGAGGTTCTCGAAGGGGACCACCTGGCTGTAGCCGCCGCCGGCGGCGCCGCCCTTGATTCCGAAGGTGGGGCCCATGGAGGCCTGGCGGATGGCGACGGTGGCCTGCCGCCCGATGCAGGCCAGGGCCTGGCCGAGGCCGACCGTCGTCGTCGTCTTGCCCTCGCCGAGCGGCGTCGGGGTGACCGCTGTCACCACCACGTAGCGGGCCCGCGGCCGGTCCGCCAGGGCTTCGACGGCATGGAGGCTCACCTTGGCGACGTGGCCGCCGTAGAGCTCGAGGAGCTCGGACGCAATGCCCATCTGTGCCGCAATGTCGGCGACAGGGCGGAGGGTCGCACGCCGCGCGATCTCGATGGCCGGAGGGACAGACACCGGGATGGATCATGCCAGACCCCGCCGACCGGTCGCCGGACGGGAATGTGACGAAAGGCCCTACGCATGGCCGGCTCTCGCCGGAAAGAGTGGCTCCAGCAGAGCTGTGCGCCGCGCCCGCCGGGTGGTGGGCGCCGAAGGGAGCGTTGCCATGTCCAAGGCAGATGGTGTCTTCATCTACATCGGGACGTATGCCAGCGAGGTCGACGCCCGTGCCGACTACGACGTCGCGAAGGATCTTCACGCCCTGGGAGCGGTCGGCACCTACGACGCCGCGGTGGTGACCAAGGACGACAAGGGCAAGGTCCACGTCAACAAGGACGAGACCACGACCCGCCACGGCGCCTGGGGCGGAGCCGGCGTCGGCGCCCTGGTCGGCATCCTGTTCCCGCCCTCCATCATCGGCTCCGCGGTGGTCGGAGCCGCCATCGGGGGTGTCAGCGGCCACCTCTGGAAGGGCATGTCACGGGCCGACGTGAAGGAGTTCGGCGAGGCCATCGACGCCGGCGAGGCGGCCCTCGTCATCGTCGGGGAGACGACCATTGAGTCCGCCGTCGAGAAGGCCGAGCTGAAGGCGCAGAAGAAGGTGTCCAAGGAGCTGCAGATCGACAAGAAGGACGTCGACAAGGCGGTCCAGGACGCGGCGCAGGAGCTCTCCTGAACGACCGCGGGTCGGGGCCGACCCACGTGGTGCGCGCCCGGTAGCGTTCGGGCGGTCAGCCGCACCCGCGCGGCGCGCCGAAGATCATGATCGCCCTCCACATCCTTTCCCTGCTCTTGGGCACCGTCATCGTCCTCGCCATTTTGGGCTCGGCGCTCAAGACCGTGGTTCTGCCCCAAGGAGGCTTCCCCCGCCTGTCCCAGGCCGACTTCGCCCTGGTGTACCGCCTCCTCGTGCGCCGGTGGCGCAGCGGGTCCCTGGCCAAGGCGCTGCGGGCGCTCTACGCGCCGGTCGCCCTCGTCAGCCTGCCGCTGGTCTGGATGCTCCTCATGGTCGTCGCATTCACCTTCGTGTTCTGGGGCACGGGCAGCCTCACGATCCAGAAGGCGTTCGAGATCAGCGGCTCCTCCCTCACGACGCTCGGGTTCTCCAAGCCCGACGGGACGGGCCGTATCTGGCTCGCCTTCATTGAGGCGACGATCGGGCTCGGCCTGGTCGCCCTCCTCATCAGCTACCTGCCGACCATCTTCTCCGCCTACAACGGGCGCGAGAAGGGCATCATCAGGCTGCGCCCGGTCGCCGGCGCGCCCCCCAGCGCCACCGAGCTGCTGCACACACTGCACCGCACGGGCGTCCTCGACAACTCCGACTTCTGGAAGACCCAGGCCGACTGGATGCTCGACCTGGAGCAGACCCACACGGCCTTTCCGATCCTCTCCTACTTCCCCGAGACCGACACCGACCACTCCTGGGTCGCCACCGTCGGGACCCTGCTCGATGCCGCCGCCCTGGTCGTGTCGGCGTCGGAGACGGAGGCCGGGGAGGTCTACGCGGACGTCGAGAAGGGACCCCTGTTGATCCTCGTCTACGGGCTGCCGCTCATCGTGCGCATCGCCCGGGCGGCCAACGTCCCGCTCCCCGAGCCGACGAGGCTCGCCGAGCTCTCCGCGCACTTCGGCGAGCCCGCGCCGCCCGTCAGCATCGGGCGGGACGAGTATCTCGCGGCCATGGCCGCCATGGCGCCGATCCTCGTGCTCGACCCGGGCCGAGAGGAGGAGGGGTGGCGCCGGTTCGCCTGGATCCGCTCCGCCTACGACCCCGCACTGCGGGCCCTCGCGGGCCTCACCACCGCCTACCCCTCCCCGTGGACCACGGACCGCCCGGCCGAGGTCGGCAAGCCGCGTTTCCTGCGCCGGCGCCCCCTGCACGTCGACTGGTCCAAGGGCCTCCCGGCCCGGGCGGGGTCGCCGGTCTCCTGAGGTCACCTACAGGTGGCTGAACCCGCCTGACTCCTCTTTGGTCATGGACACCGTGACGGGGTGGCGGTCGAAGTGGGCGATGGACTGCTTCATGTCGTCGAGCAGGAGCCCCGCCAGGTCCCAGCTGACGCCCTGGCGCACCAGGATGCGTTGGACCGAGATGTCGGAGACCGACCCCGTGAGTGGGTAGGCCGGCACCTGCCAGCCCCGGGCCCGCAGGCGGTCGGCGACGTCGTAGAGCGTGTACCCGGGATCCTCGCCCTCCCGGATGCGCCAGGCCACCGAGGGGATGCCCGTCTGGGGGTCCGAGTCGCACAGCAGCTCGAACGGGCCGAGCTTGACGACCTCAGCCGCCAGGAACTTGCCGGTGTCGTAGCAGGCGTCGTGCACGTGGCGGTAGCCGTCCCTCCCGAGGCGCACGAAGTTGTAGTACTGGGCCACCACCTGGCCGGCGGGTCGCGAGAAATTGATCTGGAACACCGGCATGTCCCCGCCGAGGTAGGTGACGTGGAAGATGAGATCGTCGGGCAGCTCGGCGGCGTCCCGCCACAGGACCCAGCCCACGCCGAGGGGCGCCAGCCCGAATTTGTGGCCCGAGGTGCTGATGGACTTGACCCGGGGGACCCGGAAGTCCCACAGGATGTCGGGCGCGCAAAAGGGGGCCAGGAACGCGCCGCTGGCCCCGTCGACGTGGATGTCGACGTCGAGGCCGGTCTCCTCCTGCAGCTTGTCGAGGGCCTCGGACAGCTGGAGTACCGGCTCGTAGGAGCCGGTGTAAGTCACCCCGAAGGTGGGCACCACCATGATGGTGTTCTCGTCGACCCGCTCGAGCATCTGCTCCACGTCCATGCAGTAGCGGCCAGGGGACATGGGGATCTCGCGCATCTCGACGTCCCAGTAGCGCGCGAACTTGTGCCAGACCACCTGCACCGGGCCGCACACCATGTTCGGCTTGTCGGCCGGCTTCCCGGCCGCCCGGCGCTTGGCCCGCCAGCGCCACTTGGCGGCCATGCCGCCGAGCATGCACGCCTCTGACGACCCGATGGCCGAGCAGCCCACGGCCCCCCCGGTGTCGGCGGCGTTCCACAAGTCGGCCAGCATCTGGACGCAGCGGCGCTCGAGCTCGGCCGTCTGGGGGTATTCGTCCTTGTCGATGAGGTTCTTGTCGATGGAGATGTCCATCAGGTGATGGATCTCCGGCTCCTCCCAGGTCTGGCAAAACGTGGCCAGGTTCTGGCGCGCGTTGCCGTCGAGCAGCAGCTCGTCTGAGATCGACTGGAACGCGTCACCGGGCCGCATCTCGTCAGTGGGAAAACGATTCGATGGGAGGCTCGCCATCAGGTCCCGGTCGGCGTAGATCGAGTCGACCAATTCTTCCCGGACGGGCTCCCTCTTGTGCAACGGCATGGCACGCCTCCTGTCGGCTCAGTACAGCGGTTGGCCCACCGTACCGGCCCACTCGGCCCGCGAGCGACCGAAGGTGCGATCAGTCGGGAGTCGGTCCGGTGCCCCGGACGCGGCCGGAGCTCGGCGCGAAGTGCGGGTCGCTCAGCTGGCGAGCAGCTGCAGGCGTGCCTGCTCGTCGCGCCGGCCGGCGCGGACCCGTCGCTCCGGCACACGTGCCGCCGCGCGCTGGTCGGCGCTCTCGGGACGGTCCGCCAACTTCGAACGGAGCTGGCGGAGGGCCTTGGTGTGGATCTGGCACACCCGGCTCTCGGTGACTCCCAGAACATCGCCGATCTCGGTGAGCGTGAGGCCGTCGTAGTAGTACATCATCAACACGGTCCGCTCCCTCTCGGGCATGCCTTCGACTGCACTGACGAGTGCCTCCTTGGACTCCTTCGCCTCGAACATGTCCACCGGGCCATGTGACCGATCGGGCAGCGTCTCGCCGAGGGTCGAGCGCTCCGAGCGCTCACCCCCGCGCAGGACCTCGTCGAGGGCCATCATGCCGACAGTGGAGATCTTGCGCAGTGCCTTGTGGAGCTCGCCGACCGTCATTTCGAGCTCGGCCGCGACCTCGGCCTCGTTCGGCGTGCGGCGCAGTGTCGCCTCGAGGTGCGTGAACGCCTGCTCGACGGCACGTGCCTTGGTGCGCACCGACCGGGGAACCCAGTCGATGGAGCGGAGCTCGTCGATGATCGCCCCCTTGATGCGCGGGATGGCGTACGTCTCGAACCGCAGGTTCCGGTCCGGCTCGAAGCGCTCGATGGCGTCGATGAGCCCGATGATCCCGTAGCTCACGAGATCCTCTTCGTCGAAGTGCCGAGGCAGCCCGGCCAGCACGCGGCCGGCGACGTACTTCACGAACGGCGAGTAGTAGATGATCAGCTGGTTGCGCAGCGTCTGTACCCCGGTCCGCTTGAACTCGGACCACAGGTCGTTGATGCCCCTCTCGGCCGACTCCTGCGCCGTGGAAAGCTGACGTGACGTCGATCCCACGATTCCCCCTCCCTCATTTGGCATCTCCGACAGATGCCATTTCCCTCCTGAGATCTAGGTGATCATGCGGATTCCGCATTCGGTTTCCGCGTGTTTCAGGAGAGCACCACTTTAATCGATCGTGTGTTTGCAGGGCGGTTGCTTGAACGTTGTTGAATGGTTGCAGAGCCCACTGCAACCAGAGAGCAACCATGCCACGGCGGTCGAAATTTCGGGCCTCTCTCGTCATCCGTACGCGATCGCGAGCCCAGGGGGTCAACGGCCAGGACCCGCTGCGCGAGCCGTCCCGATCGCCGCTCCACGACGCGTTCGGTGCCCACGCGCGACACGCGGAGGCCACTGCACCCGCCGTGGGACTTTCTTCCCACGTGTGGTGTACAAAGCAGCACGTCGAAGTGGAATTCCGGTGTCGCGGGGTCATCCTGAGGCGACCTGCGAGCGACGGCTTGGCGGAAGCGCCGGCGACGAGGGGTGGGGCCGAGGCCGCTCGCCCGGCGGATCCACCGGATCGTCGTGCCCGGTGGGCAGCCATCCCCTCAAGGTTGGGGTCCGCCGGGCCGACATTCCAGGTATGAGAGAGAGGGAGAGTGGGTGAGGGCGCTGTGCTCGAAATCCCAGAGAGGACCTTGCCGCACATG
>JBEKVF010000118.1:0-6877 GCA_049514295.1 Acidimicrobiales bacterium | reverse complement strand
GAAGTCGAGCGCCCACAGGGCGTTTCGGGCGATGAGGCTCATGGCGCCGACCGGGACGCCAATGCCCCGCATGGGGCTTCTTGCGTTTGCGATAGGGGACCTTCAGTCCCTCGTCACGCCAAAGGCGCTGGACACGCTTGTTATTGACCCGCCAGCCGTCACGACGGAGGGCCTTGGCGGCTCGGCGCCAACCCCACCTCGGGCGCTGCTTGGAGAAGTCACGCAGGAACGCCCGGAGAGCCTCTTCGTCGTCAGATCGTGTCGGTGCACCCAGGCGCTGGGTGGAGCGATGCTGGCCGACGACGTCACATGCTTTGCGCTCGGAGACCCCGAACCGCTGCTGCAGCCTGTCGACTGCAATGCGGCGACGGTTCGGGGTTAGAAGTTTCCCTCAGCCAACTCCTTGAGCATTGCCTTGTCGAGCTCGGCTTCGGCCAGGAGCTTCTTCAGCCGGGTGTTCTCCACCTCGAGCTCCTTCAGGCGCTTGGCGTCGCTCGCCTTCATGCCGCCGTACTGGGCCAGCCAGCGGTGCCAGGTCGACTCGGCGATCTGCAGATGTCGGCACACCTCGTCGAGTTCGGCGCCGCCGGCCAAGAGCTTGTTGCCCTCGGCGAGCTTGCGGATGATCTGGTCGGGGGTATGTCTCCGACGTTTGGGCACCGTGCGGTCCTCCTTCGCTCCAGTTTGGAGCATCGGACCCGCACAACGCCTGGACCACTACCGAGGGATCAGCTCACAGTCGTCTCGCACCGGGCAGCTCGTGCACACGGCGTCGACGTAGGCGACGCTCGGGCGGGTACGGCCGCATGCCTCCCGCTCGCACGGCAACGTCACCTTCTACGGAGGCGTTACGGACTGCCAAGGGGCCCCCGCATCCCGCCCCGAGCCCCCGCGACGGTGGTGCGATGACATTGGTGCCCTCCGGCGTGCAAGCGTGGGGACAGATCTGGCATGGGACCAGTCGGCTTCGGGGAGGAAAGGACAGACCATGAGACACCCTTTGGGCAGGCATCTGGGCAGATTGGGAGTGGCCGCGCTCGTGATCGCACCTGTGATCGGCATGAGCGTGGCCGACGGGGCCGCTGGTGCGGCCACATCGGGCTCACCCATCACCATCGCCATGATCACCTCGCTGACGGGCCCGGGAGCCTCGGAGTTCAGCGACGCCCCCGTCGGGTTCGATGCCCGCATCGCGATGCAGAACGCGGAGGGAGGGGTCAACGGCCACAAGATCACGGGGATCGTCCTCGACGACCAGACCAGTCCCTCGGGAGTGGCGACCGCAGTGCAGGACGCCCTCTCCAAGGGTCCACTCGGGCTCGTGTCGACGAGCCCGCTGTTCTTCCTGGCAGCCAAGTACCCCAACCAGCAAGGCATACCCGTCACGGGTGGGTTCTTCGACGGACCAGAATGGGGCCAGCAGCCCTACACGAACATGTTCGCCGCTGACGTCGGAAGCGTGGACCCCGCCTATCCGGTCAATACGCAGATCGGCACGTTCATGAAGAACCATGGCGGCACCGTCGTGTGCTCGTACGGATACAGCATCTCGCCTTCTTCGACCCGATCGGCGGTCGGCACCGCGGAGTCCTTCCAGCACGCCGGGGGCAAGGTGGGTGTCCTCGACACCACGATCCCGTTCGGCGGCGTGGAGTTCACGACGCAAGCGCTCGTGGCCAAGCAGAAGGGCTGCAACGCCATTTACGCCGGACTCGACGACAACTCGAACATCGCCCTCGCCACGGCGCTCCGCGCCGCCGGCGTCAAGCCCAAGGTCATGGTCTTCCCCACGGGATACGAGTCGAGCATCATCGGCTCTCCGGCCTGGAGCGACGTACAGGGTGGCTACTTCGACACCACCTTCCGCCCGTTCCAACTTCCGAACGCAGGGACGCAGCAGATGCAGTCGGCCCTCGAGAAGTACGCGCACTTCAAGGCCGGGCAATTCCCGTCCTTCGCGCAATACGAGTCCTGGCTGGGCGCGGACCTCATGATCAAGGGTATGGAGCTGTCCGGCAAGAACCCGACGAGCGCCGGCGTCATTCACGCGCTGCGCAACCTCAAGGACTACAACGGCAACGGCCTGCTGCCCATCAGCATCAACTACTCGACAAACTTCGGGCACGATCCGGCGAAGTCATGCGGGTGGTACATGGTCGCTGAGAAGAGCGGGTTCGTGCCCTCCTCCAGCCAGCCCTGGTGCGGTACGGACCTGCCGGGCACGACCACGGCGTCATCGTCGTAACCCCCGGATCTCCTTCGGGACGCAGTAGACACCAGCGCTGACGAGCCCGTGACCGCGTGCTGCTGGCCAAGCCCAGTTCGCCTACCGTAGGGTCGTGGGGAAATGGGAGTTGCCGTGACGACGGAGAACGTGGCCATCCTCTTCACGGACGTCGTCGGCTCGACGCAGCTGTCCCACAGGCAGGCGCCCGAAGACGCCGACGAGGTTCGGCGACAGCATTTCTCCATCCTGCGCCAGGCGGTGACCGAGGCCGGAGGCAAGGAGGTCAAGAACCTGGGTGACGGACTGATGGCGGTCTTCGGCTCGGCGTCGACCGCCTTGGCGTGTGCTGTCGCCATGCAACAGGGAGTCGATCAGGACAACCGCGACCGTCTCCACCCGGCTGTCGGACTCCGGATCGGCCTCAGCGGCGGCGACGTCATCCCGGAGGACGATGATTACTTCGGCGACCCGGTTGTCGAAGCCGCCCGGCTGTGCGCCCTGTGCAACGGCGGACAGATCCTTGCCGCCGACGTCGTCCGGCTCACAGCCGGTCGACGCAGCCGGTACAAGTACCGGGACGCCGGGGAGCTGACGCTGAAGGGCCTTCCCGACCCCGTCGAATGTGTCGAGGTGCTCTGGGAGCCCCTCGGGGGCGCAGCATCGGGATTCGGGATCCCCTTGCCTGCACGCTTGCCCGTTCGCCCCGGTTCAGGCGTGATCGGTCGGGACAAGGAACTCTCGATGATCGATGACGCGGCGAAATCGATCGCGGGCGGCGAGGCACTCGAGGCTCTCCTCATCTCAGGCGAAGCGGGCCAAGGCAAGACCACCCTCGTGGCCGAGGGAGCCCGGAGGGCGCTCGACGACGGATCCTGCGTGCTGTTCGGTCACTGCGAGGAGGACCTGGCCACCCCGTACCAGCTCTTTGCCGAGTCGCTCGGGCACTTTGTCGCGCATGCCCCCGAGGAGCAACTCTTAGAACATGTCGCGACGCACGGCTCCGAGCTGCTGCGCCTTGTCCCGTCACTCGCCGGCCGGGTCCCGGATCTGCCGCCGTCCAAGGCCACCGACACGGACACCGAGAGATACCTGCTGTTCGGAGCGGTGATCGGACTTCTGGCACAGGCATCACTGCGCCAACCCGTCGTGCTCGTCCTCGACGATCTCCAATGGGCCGACAAGGGAAGCCTGTTGCTCCTCCGCCACATCATGGCCACCGCTCAGCCGATGCGGATGCTCATCATCGGGACCTATCGGGACAGTGAGTTGTCACAGACCCATCCGCTCCTCGACACCCTGGCCGCACTGCGCCGGCAGAGCCGCTTCGCGCGCCTTGAGCTCTCAGGACTCGATGATTCCGGCGTGGTGGCCTTCATGGAGGCCATCGCCGGCTACACGCTCGATGATGCCGCGATCACTCTCGCCCATGCCGTGTTCCGCGACACCGATGGAAATCCGTTCTTCGTGAGCGAACTGTTACGTCACCTGTCCGAGACCGGAATCATCTACCAAGACGCAACGGGTCGTTGGGTGACGGATCACACACTCGAGCAGATGGTCCTTCCCAACAGTTTGCGCGAGGTGATCGGGGCCCGGGTAGGCCGGCTGGGACCCGATGCCGGAAAGGTACTGTCGCTGGCCGCGGTCATCGGTCGGGACTTCGACCTCGATCTTCTCTCGAGGGCAGCGGAGACCCCGGAGGAGGAGCTGCTCGATATCCTCGACGCAGCCTCCGGCGCCGCTCTGGTGCGCGAATTCGACGACACCCAGGGGCGATACATCTTCGCCCATGCCCTGATACAGCACACGCTCTATGTGGACATGGGTCCGAACCGTCGGGCCAGAGCACACAGGCTCGTGGCCGAAGCCCTGGAGAGTGTCTGCGGCGACGACCCCGGGTCGAGAGTGGGTGAACTGGCCCGGCACTGGCTCGGAGCCACCCATCCGATCGATCTGACGAAGGCCATGGGCTATTCCAGGCAAGCGGGCGATGCAGCTCTGCAGGCGTTGGCCCCCGCTGATGCCCTACGGCATTACACGGACGCGCTCGACCTCTACGGCAGTGGTGCGGCTACCGATCGTGTCCTGGCCATCGACCTCGCCATTGGACTGGGCACGGCGCAGAGGCAGACCGGTGACCCCGCCTTCCGCGACACCCTCCTGGACGCCGCACGACGGGCGGTCGAGCTCGGTGACACCGACCGTCTCGTCACGGCCGCCCTCGCCAACGACCGCGGTTTCTACAGCGCGGTGGGGGCGATCGATGCCGACAAGGTCGAGATGCTCGAAGCGGCAGCGGCGAGGCTGACAACTCAGTCAGCGGATCGTGCGCTCGTGCTGGCCACATTGTGCTCCGAGCTGGCTCACGGCAGCCCACTCGAGCGGCGCCGGGCTCTCGCGGATGAGGCCGTGGCGATCGCCGAGTCCCTGGGTGACGACGCCGTGATGCTGCGCGTTCTGAACCACATCCAGATAGCGCTCCAGGTACCTTCGCTCCTCGCACAATCGCTGATTCGGACGACCAACGCATTGCGGCTCGCAGAGCGTGTCGGTGACCCGGTGCAACTCTTCTGGGCTGCTCAATGGCGCGCCGAGGCCGCCGCTCGCGAAGGTGACGTGGAGGAGATGCTCCGCTGTATCGGCATCCACGGTTCCATGGCCGACCAGCTCAATCAACCGATCTTCAACTGGGGTCACGCGTTCGTGAGCGCCGTGCCGGCGCAGATAGCGGGCGACACCGATCGGGCGGAAGCACTTGCGAACGAGGCATTGCGTATCGGCAAGGAATCCGGACAACCCGACGCCGAAACCATCTTCGGCGCACAGTTCATCATCGCCTGTGGCCAGCGGGGAACCATGAGCGACCTGGCCCCACTCATTGAGCAGATGGCGGCCGAGGCTCCCGACATCTCACAATGGCTGTTCGGGTCACTGCTCGCCAAGGCGTACGTCGAAGGGGACCGCTTCGACGATGCCCTGTTGTTGCTGGAGCAATTCGCCGCTGCCGAGTTCGATCTCCCCCAGGATCAGATCTGGCTCACCGGCATGGTCGACTTCGCGGACGCCGCAATCGAATGTGGGGACCCGCGATACGCCGGGCCGCTGCTCGACCGGCTCGAACCGTGGGCCGACCAATTGCCCGCCACCGGCGGCTCGGCCTTGGCACCCGTCAGCTACTACCTCGGTGGCCTGGCCACCGTCCTCGGACGCTACGGCGACGCGGAGGCCTACTTCGCCCAATCGGCCTCGTTCTGCCGCCACGCCGGCGCCAAGTTCTTCGCAACTCGGACCGATCTTTCGCTGGGCAAACTGCTGACGGAGCGACGGGCCCCCGGTGATGTGGAACAGGCCCGCGAGCTCTTCACGAGGGCGCAGACGACCGCGGCAACCCTCGGTTACGGTGCGGTGGAACGACGCGCGGCCCAGGCGCTCCGCGCCTTGGCCTGAGACACAGTCGGCTCGGCGGGGCTCGCCGTCGTTCTGTACAACGGCGAGCTTCAGCCGCCCCGGATCACGGGGTCACGGTCACTCGGCGGTTGCGCATGCCAAGCATGCTGCCGGCGGGTGACCCGCTTGGCCTCCTACATCGCCTCGTCGGCCAGCTGCCTGGTCCGATCGGCGTCGCCGTTCTTCCCGCAGCAGGCGGACCCGATGCTGATGCTGGCCCGGACACCCTGCGCGTTGATGCGCGACACGGCCTCCTCGATCCGCTCGATGACCCGGCGCGCATCCGCATCATCCGTTCCTGAAACCACCGCCACGAACTCGTCGCCGCCGGTGCGGGCGAGCAGGTCGCCCCCGCGCAGGACACCTGACACGGCGCGTGCGACGCCGACGAGGATCTTGTCGCCGACGTCGTGCCCCTGGGCATCGTTGATGGCCTTGAGGTTGTCGATGTCCATCACAAGGATGCCCCTCGCCTCCAGGCGCCGGTCCCCTTCCAGGAAGAGGGCGAGGCCACGGCGATTCGCCACCCCGGTCAAGGGATCGGAGTTGGCCTGGATCTCGAGCTCGTGGTGGGCGAGCGCATTGGCGAGCGCGAGCTCCACGACGTTGCCCAGGGCACGGCAGCGGGCCGCGGCTCCTTCGTCTCGAGGACCTGCCTCACGTAGGGGTCGTCCTTGAGCAGGCACGAGGCGGGCACAGAGTCCTGCTCGTCGGCGAGCGCCTCCTGTTCGACGACGTCGTCACGCACCCGCAGGTAGGGCACACGGTTGAATCCCGGGCCGGCCAGCTCCGACATCACCAGGGTGCCCTCGCTGATGACCTCCTTGGGATCGCGCAGCGACGTCAGCGACTGGGTCGCACCGTTCATGAGGCGACCGAGGCGAGCGAGCTCCGCCGAGTCCCGGACCTCGCCCTCGAGGCTCTCACGGATCCGGTGGATGGTGACCGAGACCACGACCGACACGGCGGTCCACAGGATCAGGCGGCGGAGACTGGTCGCCTCGCTGCTCTGCACGACGACACCCGCCACCGTCAGGCTCACCATGGAGGCCGAGATGACGATCACGGCGTACGAGCTCGGGTAGTACAGGGAGACGGCGAGCACGGGGAGCAGCACGAGCACAGACAGGCCGCCGGCGGTGCTCTGCACGCTGGGGTTCGTGCCCCCGGAGATCAGCAGCAGACAGACCGAGACGAGGTAGA
>JBEKVF010000117.1:0-6958 GCA_049514295.1 Acidimicrobiales bacterium | reverse complement strand
TTCGTCTTCTGGCTCGAGGCGGCCGCGCTGGCGGGCGCCGTGATGGTCGGGGCCAACCCGACCCACCGGGGGGACGAGTTGGTACGAGACCTGACACACACGGAGTGCCAGTTCCTCGTCACCGACTCGACGTACCTGCCTCTCGTGGAGGGATCCCCCATCGGCGACGCCCTCGGAACCGTCACGGCCGACAACCCGCGAGTGCTGCTACTCGACACGGCCGCCGCACAACAGGATCTCGATGCCCACGCGGGGGCACGGCCCGACGACGTGGCCGATCCCTCCGTGACGCCGGAGTCCCTGGGCTACCTGCTCTTCACGTCGGGGACCTCAGGCGCGCCCAAGGCGTGCCTGTGCAGCCAGGGCCGCCTGGCCCGCATCGGCGCCATCGTGGCCCAGATGTACGCACTCACACCCGAGGACGTGTGCTACCTCTCCATGCCCCTCTTCCACTCGAACGCGCTAATGGCCGGATGGGGACCGGCGCTCATGGCGGGCTCGGCGTTCGCCCTACCCTCGTCGGGCCGCTTCTCCGCCTCGGGCTTCCTCCCCGACGTCCGGGCGGCAGGTGCGACCTACTTCAACTACGTCGGGAAGCCGCTGTCGTACATCTTGGCCACGCCCGAACGGCCCGACGACGCCGACAACCCCCTGGTGCGCGCCTTCGGCAACGAGGGGTCGGCCGATGACGTCGTGCGATTCGCCGGGCGCTTCGGCGTCGCCGTGACCGACTCGTACGGCTCGACCGAAGGCGGCGCGACCGTGCAGCGGACACCGGACACGCCGCCGGGCGCACTGGGCCGGGCACCCGAGGGAACCGTCGTGCTCGACCCGGCCACCGGAGAGGAGTGCCCGCCCGCCCGGTTCGACGAGCGGGGACGGCTGCTGAACGCCGAGGAGGCGATCGGCGAACTCGTCTCCAAGGCGGGCGGTGCCGGCTTCGAGGGTTACTGGCGAAACGACGACGCCGAGCGGGCCCGGCTGCGCGAGGGGTGGTACTGGACGGGCGACCTGGCCTACCGCGACGAGGCCGGCTTCTTCTACTTCGCCGGGCGCGACCATGACTGGCTGCGCGTGGACGGCGAGAACTTCGCGTCGGCGCCGATAGAGCGGATCATGCAGCGGCATCCCGATGTGGTCCTCGCCGCCGTCTACGCGGTGCCGGACCCTGTCGTGGGCGACCAGGTCATGGCCGCCGTGCAGCTTCGGCCCGGCCTGGACGCGCTCGACGCGGACGGCCTCGCTGCCTTCCTCGCCGCCCAGGAGGACCTCGGCACGAAGTGGGCGCCCCGCTTCGTGCGTATGACCTCGGCCCTCCCCGTGACCGCCACCAACAAGGTGCTCAAACGGGGAATGCGCGCCGAGCGATGGACCTGTGCCGACCCGGTGCTCTGGACGCCCGCCAAGGGCAAGCCCTACCGGCGCCTGAGTGATGCGGAGGCGGCCGAGCTCGAACGCGCGGTGGCGGACAGAGTTCTCTGAGCGGTCGGGGACGGGCTACGTGGCCGGTTGCCCGGCTTTATGGTCCCCGGTTTCGACCCGCAGCTCGTCCGATGCCGAGGGGCCCAGCGGTTCCGATGACACTTCTTCGGGCGCGAGGTCGCGTCCGCTGCGCTTCGCGCGCAGCGCGCGCAGCGGACGAGTGAGTCGCCAACTCAGCGTGCGATGCACGGCATCGACCTCGGTGGTCGCCGCGTCCAGTGCACGCTCCGTCTGGGCGAGCGTGATGGACCGTTGCGCCAGCGCGGCTTCGCCCTCAGCCAGGCGGGACCCGAGCTGCTGCTCCGTCTCCGACGCCTCGCGTTCGCTCGCGGCGAGCCGGTCCCGGGTCTCGGCCAGGCGCCGCTCGGTCTCCGACAGACGCTGTTCGGTCTCCGACAGACGCTGTTCGGTCGCGGCCAGATCATCACGCGTGGAGGCGAGGATCGCCTCGCGCTCCTTGAGCAGCAAGCTCATGGCTGCCCGATCGAGCTGCTCGGCGTCCGCCATGCGTCCCTCGGAGCCCAACACCCGGGCTCCATCAACCCGGACCAGGTCCGGGTCTGCCACGGAGGCGAAGGCCGACATCGCACGGTCCCTCTCGCAATGTGCACCGAGCCAGGGCCACAGGGTGTCGATCAGGTACTCAGCGTCGTTGACGATGCGCGGGAACTCCAGCAGGAACAGCGGGATCTGGCGGGCGGTCGCCCACAGGATGAGTCGATGGAATCCGACGGCGAGAATCCGCGCCTCGTCGAGAGGATCGAGCGAGTACACCACTCCCCCGGTGACCATTCCGTGTACGTCACTGGGGGGAAGGTCGGCCCAGAGGCTGTCGGCCATCGTGATGCGTTCCTGCAGGATCCGGCTCGTGGCGGCCGCCGCCAACTCGCGGACGGGAACCAGCAGAGCCTCGACCTCGACCTCGCTCTGATCGATCTGATCGCAGTACGCGAACAGCCAGGGGTCCTTGACGATGTAGGGCGCTCTCTCGTCGAGGAGATTGCGCTCCAGGCCCGCTCTCGCCCGTGCATCGAATGGCATCTCAGTCGCGCCGGTATCAAGACCGCACGCCTCCAGGAACTGCACCAGGAAGCTCGTGCCGGCACGCCCCGTGCCGGCGATCACCGCGTGGCGTCGACGGGGTGAGCCGGGACGTTGCGGACCGGGGGCGATCGTCAACACACCTAGTGAGGGCCTCGGCGCGGACCGCGGTCCGCGCGTGCTGCCCCGGCACACGCGGGCTCGTTCTTCGACGGATCGTGGAGGGGTGACATCACGTGACTCCATCTGATATTGCCTCACCAGCCGCGCACGCGACAGCATTGCAATCAAACTCACAGCGGCCGCTCAGCGACCGCCCAGCAGTAACTCAGCAGTGCGCTCAGCGATCGACGCCGAGCACCAGTCCGCTCGTCGGCACGCCGGTCCCGGCCGTCACCACGACGTTCTCAAGGCCGTCGACCTGGTTGACGGAGGTCCCGCGCACCAGCCGCACCCCCTCGGCGATCCCGTTCATGCCGTGCAGATAGGCCTCGCCGAGCTGACCACCGTGGGTGTTGATCGGCAGCGCACCACCGAGCTCGATCCGGCCGCCGCGTACGAAGTCCTTGGCCTCGCCCCTGGCGCAGAACCCCAGCTCCTCCAACTGGTAGAGGACGTAGGGCGTGAAGTGGTCGTAGAGGATGGCCGCCTGCATGTCGGCCGGCCCGAGACCGGACGTCTCCCACAGCTGGCGAGCCACCACGGACATCTCGGGCAACCCGAGCAGGTCGTCACGGTAGTAGCTCGTCATCATGTCCTGGCCCTTGCCCGAGCCCTGCGCCGCAGCCCGGATGACGGTCGGGGACGTGCGGAGGTCGCGGGCGCGCTCGAGCGAGGTGACGACGAGCGCCTGCCCGCCGTCGGTCTCCTGGCAACAGTCGAGGAGGTGGAGCGGCTCGACGATCCACCGGCTGGCCTGGTGCTCCTCGAGCGTGATGGGCTGCTCGTAGAACCATGCCTTCGGGTTGGTCGCCGCGTGCTTGCGGTCGGCCACGGCGACATGCCCGAGGTCCTCGCTCGTTGCGCCGTTCACATGCAGGTAGCGCTGCGCCGCCATGGCCACCCACGAGGCGGGTGTCAGCAGGCCGACCGGGAGGTAGGAGGCCATGTGCGCGTTCTCCGCCGTGGGCAACGGGGCCCTGCCCTGGACGCCGGCGCCGAAGCGGCTCCCCGAGCGCTCGTTGAAGGCGCGGTAGCAGACGACCACATCGGCCACGCCGGAGGACACGGCCAGCGCCGCCTGCTGAATGGTCGCGCACGCCGCGCCGCCGCCGTAGTGGATCCGGCTGAAGAAGGTCAGCTCGCCGATGCCGAGGCTGCGCGCGATGTCGATGTCGGGATTCGTGTCCGTGCTGAAGGTGACCATCCCCTGCACCTCGGAGGGGGCGATCCCGGCGTCTTGCAGCGCGGCGTCGACCGCCTCCACGGCCAGGCGCAGCTCCGAGCGTCCCGAGTCCTTGGAGAACTCGGTTGCCCCGATGCCGGCGATGGCCGTCCGGCCGGAGAAGGCGTGGCGCATCAGGCGGCGCCGTTCGATGACTCGTCCCCCAGCGGGAGGACGACGTTGACCGTGCCCGTCACGTGGTCGCCCCGGTCGTTGGCACCCCGGATGGCGACGGTGACCATGCCGCTCCGGCCGTCGTCGCCCATCGGGCCCTTTGCCGTGACCGACCCGGTCAGCGTCATGGTGCAGTCGGGGTAGTTCGGCGCACCGAGCCTGATGTCGACCTCGGTCAGCCGGCCGCGCGGCCCGGACCAGTCGGTGACATAGCGGCCGACGAGTCCGTTGGTGGTGAGGATGTTCATGAAGATGTCCTTGGAGCCGCGGTCCTTGGCCAGCACCGGATCGTGGTGCACGTCCTGGTAGTCGCGGCTCGCGATGGCGCCTGACACGATCAGTGTGCGGGTCACCGGCAGGACGAGCGTCGGCAGCTCGTCGCCCACCGAGACGTCGAAGAAGGTCGGCCCCAGCACCGTCGGCTCCGTCACCGCTCCGCCTCCGCGTCCGCCAGGGCCCGCTCGGCGATGTCCGCGCCGAGCCGCGCCAACTGCGCGCTCGGGCCGCCCAGGACGAGCTCAATCTGCTTGCCCCACAGGAAGTAGCGGTGGATCGGGTAGGTGATGTCCGCGCCCATGCCGCCATGGAGGTGCTGGGTGGCGTGCACGGTCCGTTGCCCACGCTCGGCGGCCTGCCACTTGGCCACCCGGGCGGCATCGGCGGCGTCCCGGCCCGTGTCGAAGCGCCAGGCGGCGTTCTGCCAGGTGACCCGCATCGCCTCGATGTCGATGGCGGCGTCCGCCGCCCGCAGCATGGTCCCTTGGAAGGTGCTCAGCGGGCGTCCGAACTGGTGGCGGCCGTTCAGGTACGCCGCGGTCTGCGTGAGCGCCGCCTCGCACACACCGACCTGGAGCGCGCACAGCGTGATGATGGCCGCCACCAAGAGGAACTCGAGGGTCGAGCGGCCCACGTCGGCGCCGACGAGGACGTCATCGGCCCCGACGGTCACCCCGGCGAGATGCAGGTGCGGATGGATCTCGCGGTTGGTGGTCACGGCGTGCTCGAGCGAGACGCCGGGCGCCGCCGGGTCGACGAGCACCAGCACCACGCCGCCGTCCGCGGCGCGCGCCGGCACGACGATCCGGTCCGCCAGGTGCGCCTGGGGCACCGCCAGCTCCGTGCCCTCGAGCACCCACCCCTCACCCTGCGCCGTCGCCCGCACGGCCGGGGACGACGTCGGGCTGGCCGCGCTGCCGGTCAGGGCGGCCGTGAGGATCACGTCCCCCGAGACGACGCCGGGCAGCCAACGGGCCCGCTGCGCCTCCGAGCCGAAGTGCGCGATGGGCAGGGCGCCGAGCACGAGGGTGGCCCAGAGCGGCACGGGCGCCACCGCGTTGCCCTGCGCCTCGAGCAGGAGGCACAGCTCCATGAGCCCCTGCCCGGCGCCGCCCTCGGACTCGGGCACGGCGAGGCCCAGGAGGTCGGCGTCCGCCAGCGCCTGCCACAGCGCGCGGTCGATGCGTTCGTCGGTCTTCTCGACCGCCCCGATGCGCTCGGGGTCCACCAGCCCCGAGAACAGCCCGGTCGCCGCCTCCGAGACGGCGAGCTGCTCCTCGCTCAAGTTGAAGTCCATCAGGCTCCCCTCCCGGATGCGGACGCCGCCGGCACGAAGAGAGGTAGCGACAGCTCCTCGTCGTGGTCGACGAACTCGGCCCGCAGCTCCATCCCGACCGAAATGGAGTCGGGCTCCACGCCGCCGATGTTCGCCACCACGCGCGTCCCCTCCTCGAGCTCGACCAGGCCGATCGGCAGCGGGTACTCGAAGGCGGCCACCTGGGGGTAGTGCACCACGACGTAGGAGTACAAGGTGCCCCGGCCGCTCGCCTCGACCGTGTCCCACTCCAGCGAGCCGCAATGGCCGCAGCCCGGCAAGGGCGGGTGGCGCAGCGTGCCGCACGACGTGCAGCGCTGGATCAGCAGCTTGTGCTCCCGGGCACCCTCGAACCAGAACGCGTTGTCCTGGGTGATGGCGGGCCGCGGCCGCGGCGGACGCGGGGGCGTGCGGCCGGGCGGCAGGTACTTGAGGATCCGGAAGCGCTGGGTCGCCACCGGCTCGCCGGCGTCGAAGAGCGCCTGGACCTGCTCGGCCGGCACGGACTCGCCCTCCGGCGCGTCGGCGTCGGGGACCGCGACGAAGTCCATCCGCGTCGTGATGAAGCGCCCGGTCCCGAGACCGGTGCGCTTCGGGTCGGAGATTGACTCGATCACCGAGCGCACCAGCAACCGGTCCCCGACCACGAGCGGCCGCCCGTAGTGCTGCTCGCAGTTGGTGGCCACCACCGAGGTCAGTCCCTCGTCGTCGAGCAGGGCCATCATGACCTCGTTGGGCCCGCTCCCCTGCTCGCCTCCCGCCGCCCGGGCCTCCTCAAGGGCGATGGAGGCGCGCAGGCCGCGCATGATCCAGGCCTGCAGCATGGTGGGCGGGGCGATCAGCCCGTCGTAGCCGGCCGCCCTCGCCGCCTCGTCGGACACGTAGACGGGGTTCTCGTCGCCCATCGCCTCGACCCAGTGCCGGATCATGGGCGCGTTCACCGCATGGGGCGACAGATTCGGGGCGCCCGCCGCCTGGCCGACCAGGCCCTCCAGCTGCACGCTGTGGTCCGGAAAGGCCGCGAGCTCCTCGAACCGCTCCGCCCGATCCGACCCGGCGACCGCGCTCACCGCGACCCCCGCGTCATACCCAGTCCCGCCGCGGCGACGATCTCGCGCTGCACCTCGTTCACGCCGCCGCCGAACGTGTTGATCTGCGCCTGACGCCCCGTCGCCTCGAGCCGCCCCCGGAGCAGCGCCCCGGGCGAGCCAGGTGTCAGGTACCCGGCGGCGCCCACCACACCCTGCAGCAGCCGCACGACCTCAATGATCCGTTCGGTCCCGAAG
>JBEKVF010000116.1:0-6960 GCA_049514295.1 Acidimicrobiales bacterium | reverse complement strand
CGCCGGGCCGGGGACAGAGCACACCGAAGCTGCACCGGCGCCGGGAGAACCGGGGGTTCGTGAAGGGGGTGGCACGAATGTCTCCCGGCGCCAGGTGAGCTTTAGAAAGAGCTTGCACCCCCACCATTGGCGTACGACGGGTGCCGGCTGTGCGGTCCCTGAGAGTGCAACGAAAGGCCGGAAACGTTCTGACCAGGACTATTAGGCCACTCTTACATTGGAACACCAAGCGGGCTCACAGCTGGGTGTCGGCTCATTATGAAATGGCTGGGCTGAACTGGGGATATGGCGCGAGTTGCAACAACCGTGGACAACCCAGTCGACATCACGCAGGAGCTGCCCCTGAGTGACGAGGGCGAACTCCCGCCGGAGACGACATCGTTCTGGCGACGGCACCGGGGGGCGATCGTCGCCGTGGTGGTCGTCGTGCTCGCCGGTGCGGGCGGACTCGCCTACTGGCTGACCTCGGGCTCGGCGACCGCGACCGGCCTCGTGGTCACGACGAAGGTCGTCCCCGTGACGACGGGCACCATCCAGCAGACGGTGGCGAGCTCGGGCACGATCGAGCCGTCCAGTCAGGCCAATCTGAACTTCGGCGTGTCGGGCACCGTGACCGCGGTGAACATCAAGGCAGGCCAGACCGTGACCGCCGGCCAGGTGCTGGCCACGGTGGACACGACAGCGCTCTCGGAGGATGTCAACGCGGCCCAGGCCCAGCTTGCGTCGGCCGAGGCGCGGCTGGCCTCCGACGAGGCCTCGAGTGCCAGCACGACCCAGCTTGACTCTGACCAGGCGGCCGTGACCTCGGCCGAGTCATCGCTGTCCAACGCCCAGACGGCCCTGAACGACGCCTCCTTGACGTCGACTATTGCGGGGACCGTCGCATCGGTGAGCCTCAACGTCGGTCAGCAGGTGACCGGCACGGGCTCGGGCGGCAGTGGTGCTGGCGCCGGCAGCAGTGGAAGCGCCGGGACCGGGAGCAGCAGCACCGGCAGCACCGGCAGCAGCGGCACGGCGTCGTCGACGGCACAGATCGTCGTTATCGGCACTGACTCCTACATCGTCAACACGACGGTGGATGACACCCAGATCGGTCAGATCGCCGACGGCGACCAGGCCGACATCGTCCCGACCGGATCGACGACGACGGACTACGGCACCGTCGCCTCTATCAGCCTGATCGGCAGCCAGAGCTCCAACGTGACCACATTCCCGGTCGTCATCAACGTCACGGGCAACCCGTCAGGCCTCTACGCCGGATCGACCGCTGACGTGAGCATCATCGTCAAGCAGCTCAACAACGTCACCGAGGTGCCGACGGCCGCCATCTCCTACAACTCGAGCGGCCAGGCCACGGTCACCCAGGTCGTCAGCGGCAGCCACGTCGTGAAGTCGGTGACGGTGGGCGCCGCCGAGAGCGGCGAGACCCAGATGACCAGCGGCGTCACGGCGGGAGACAAGGTCCTGGAGCAGGTGGTCTCCTTCAAGACCGGTGCGGGCGGCACAGGCGGCGGGCTCTTCGGTGGCACTGGTACGGGCGGCCGGTTCGGCGGCGCCGGCGGCTTCGGTGGCGGCGGCTTCGGCGGTGCCGGCGGTGGAGCGGCGTCGTTCAACAGCGGAGGCGGCGGATGACCGCTCCCACGTACGTCACTCCCCCGCCGGGGACGTCGGACGGCGTGGTGATCGAGCTGGAGCGGGTGACGAAGGTCTACCGGACCGGCTCCATCGCC
Source organism: Acidimicrobiales bacterium (assembly GCA_049514295.1). GTDB lineage: Bacteria > Actinomycetota > Acidimicrobiia > Acidimicrobiales > RAAP-2 > Bog-473. Next base: position 5,230 of record JBEKVF010000116.1, on the reverse strand, counting down.
GTCGCTGCGCTGCGCGGGATCAGCCTGACTATCGCGCAGGGTGAGTACGTCGCCGTGATCGGGCCCTCGGGCTCGGGCAAGTCGACGCTCATGCACATCCTGGGCTGCCTCGACACGCCCACGTCGGGCGCCTACCACCTCGCCGGCGAGAACGTCAGCAACATGAGCGAGGCCGCCCTCGCGGAGGTGCGCAACAAGCGCATCGGCTTCGTCTTCCAGCAATTCAACCTGCTCGCCTCCATGTCAGCCTGGCAGAACGTGGAGCTGCCACTTGTCTACGCGGGAGTGCCACGCACGGAGCGCAAGGGACGGGCGATGGACGCACTGGCTCGCGTGGGCCTGGCCGGCCGGGTCAATCACCGCCCTGGTGAGCTGTCGGGCGGACAGCAACAGCGCGTCGCGGTCGCACGGGCGCTGGTCACCGAGCCCGACCTGATCCTGGCCGACGAGCCGACCGGGAACCTCGACTCCGTCTCGGCCGCCGACGTTCTGCGCCTCATGGACGAGCTCCACGAGGCCGGCCGCACCCTGGTGCTGATCACCCACGACACCGAGGTGGCTTCCGCCTCCGGGCGGGTCCTCGGCATCCGCGACGGGCTTCTTACCGAGGACGACGACCGCTACTTGGAGAGCATCCGGTGAGCTGGCTCGAGACGTTCCGGACCGGGGTCAACGGTGTGCGCAGTCACCGCCTGCGGTCTGCCCTGACGGTGCTCGGCATCCTGATCGGAATCGCCGCGGTCATCCTGACCGTCGGGTTGGGCGAGGGTGCCCAGGGCCAGGTCACCTCCGAGATCACGGCGCTCGGCTCCAACGTGCTCACCATCTCCCCCGGCAGCTCTACCTCGAGCACGGGCATCCGCGAGGCGCTCGGCACCGCGTCGACCCTCACCATGTCCGATGTCTCGGCGCTCGCCAACCCCATCGTCGCTCCCGACATCAAGGCCGTGGCCCCCATCACCTCTTCGTCGGAGACTCTCACCGCCGGTACCAGCACGTGGACCACCTCGGTGCAGGGTTCGACCCCAACATGGCTCACCGTGAGGGGCCGCAGCCTGGCCCAGGGCCGCTTCATCGACAACCAGGACGTGGCCGACCACACCGCCGTCACCGTGCTCGGTGCCACGACGGCGTCGGAGCTCTTCCGGGGCGTCGACCCGGTGGGCCAGACCGTCGATGTGAACGGGGTCCCGCTGACGGTGGTGGGCGTGCTCACCTCTACCGGATCGTCCTCGTCGTCCTCGAGCACGACGGACCCCGACGACCTGGCGGTCATCCCGATCTCGACGGGCGCCGAGCGGATCTTCGGGGGGACGTCGCGCAACTCGGTGAGCTCCATCGCCGTGCAGGCCCGCTCTTCGGGGGACCTCACCGCCGCCTACCAGGAGGCGGACCATCTCCTCCTGCAGCTGCACGGGATCACGACTCCGGCCGACGCCGACTTCACGGTCACCTCGGAGCAGTCACTGATCTCGACCGCCACGTCGGTCGACCGGACGCTCACCATCCTGCTCGGCGGCGTCGCCGGGATCTCGCTCCTCGTGGGCGGCATCGGCGTCATGAACATCATGCTGGTCTCGGTTACCGAGCGCATCCGCGAGATCGGGCTGCGCAAGGCCCTGGGAGCGACACCACGAGTGATCAGGCGGCAGTTCCTCGTCGAGGCGTCCGTCCTGGGGCTGATCGGCGGTGCGCTGGGCGCGCTCCTCGGCATCATCGGGGCGACCTTCCTGCCCGGCGTGGTGGGCGATCCGATCACCATCAGTCCAACGGCCATGGTCGGAGCGCTCGTCGTCGCGCTCGCCATCGGGATCGCCTTCGGCGTCTATCCGGCCAGCCGTGCCGCGCACCTGGCGCCCATCGATGCTCTACGCAACGAATAGCAACAGCAAGAAGAGAGGGACATCCCACATGCAGACACTGACCAGCCGAAGCACGACCCGCCGGCGCTGGGCGCGATTCCTCGGCACCGGCGCGACCGCGTTGGTGGCCGCCACGACGATCAGTTCGGTTGCGGGAGCCGCAACGACCCCCACGAACGCGCCCGGTCTTGCCAGCGGCAGCGTCGCCGCGCTCCAGGCGTCGAGCATGGAGGTGCAGAACGCCAGCACGGGCCAGACCACCGTCAACTGGACCACCTCGACGCAATTCTCGAAGACGGTGTCCGAGTCGGTGAGCTCACTGGCGGCGGGAGACTGCGTCACCGTCACCGGTACGCCGTCAAAGACGTCCAAGACGACGATCGCTGCCCGCAGCATCACGGTCCTCAGCCCCTCGTCGACGGGGTCCTGCACTTCCCGGACCACGAGCGGTGGCACGTCGACCGGCGGTGCATTCGCCGGTCCCGGCGGCTTCCGTAGGGGCGGCACCGGCAGCACCAGCGGCACGCGACCCAGCTTTCCCGCTGGTTCGGCGCGTCGGTTCGCCGGCCTGAGCTCCATCGCCATCACGTCGGGCAAGGTCACGGGTGTCAGCGGCTCGACGGTCTCCGTGTCGGGCGTCGACATCTCCCCGGGGAGCTTCCCGCGCACCAAGTCCAGCAGCTCCAAGAGCTCGAAGACCTCCAAGCCCGTCGCTCCGAAGACCGAGAACCTCAAGATCACGACATCCGGATCCACGACGTTGTCCTCGACCCAGTCGGCAGCAGCCACTGACCTGGCCGTCGGTGATTGCGTGACTGCCCTCGGGCCGGCCGCCACGAACGGCGCGGTGACGGCGACCACGGTCCGTATCACCTCGACCGGTGGCGCATCGTGCACCAGTGGCTTCGGCGGCGGCGGCTTCTTCCGGGGCGGTGGCCCCGGTGGTGGGGGCGCTCCGGGCGGTGGCAGTGCCTAGTTCTTCGCGCTCCGGTTGGGGCCGTTCCGGGCACCGACGCGCCGTGATCGTCGGCACGATCGTACTGATCGTCGTGCTGGGCGGCGGAGCCGCCGCCTGGGCGGCTGCCAGCAGCGGAAATTCCGGTTATCGGATGGCGACCGTCACCCGAGCCGACATCGGGCAGAGCATGACCATCGTCGGCACGGTCGAGCCGGTCAACGACGCCTCGGCCTCTTTCCAGGTGGCCGGCCAGGTGGCCACGGTCACTGCAACGGTGGGCCAACAGGTGACCGCGGGACAGTCGATGGGGACACTCGACACGACGTCACTGAGCGAGTCGGTCTCCTCCGCGCAGTCGACCCTCAACTCTGACGAGGCAAAGCTGACACAGGACGAGAGCAGCCAATCCTCCTCCACGTCCAGCACGCCGTCAGCGTCGTCGACGCCGACCACCACGACCACGACGTCGCCGTCGAAGGGCGGGTCCTCCACCGGGACGCAGAGCACGATCACCCAGGATCAGAACACCCTGACCCAGGATGAGGCCAAAACGGGTACCGACCAGCAGAAGGTGGCAGCCGATCTGGCCCACGCGCAGCAGGCCTGTGGCACAGGCACCACCACCACCACGACGACGTCGTCGACGACCACTACCACGACGACGAATCCGGCCAACTGCGAAGCCGCCCTCGCCCAGGTTTCGAGGGACCAGCAGCAGGTGTCCGCCGACCAGGCGGCCGTGGCCAAGGATGAAGCCGCACTGTCGCAGGCCCTCAGCCAGGCGTCGTCGAGCACCTCGGGCTCCCCCACGAGCACCTCGGGCTCCCCCACGAGCACCTCGGGCTCCCCCACGAGCACCTCGGGCTCCCCCACCCAGACGTCCAGGGCGCTCTCGTCGACGCCCAGCAGCTCCACCGGTAACTCCGGGAGCGGGACGGGGACAGGGACAGGGACAGGTACCGGCGGCAGCTCCGGCGGCACGGGTGGCGGCACCGGTTCCTCCGCTTCGGCGGACACGCCCCAGCAGATTGCTGCGGACCAGGCCGCCATCGATACGGCACAGGCTGAGTTGACCGTCGCCGAGCAGTCCTTGGCCGAGGCGAACCTCACCAGCCCCATCAACGGGACGATCGTCTCGGTGGGGATCAACGTGGGCGACACCGTGAGCGCCAACTCGAGCACCGACGTGATCGTGATCATCGGCACGCAATCGTTCGAGGTGGCCGGCACGCTCTCCAGTTCCCAGGTGCCCTCGGTCAAGGTCGGCGACTCGGCCGGGGTCCAGGTCGACGGCATCGACGGCACCATGGACGGCACGGTGTCCCAGGTCGGCCCCGTCCAGTCGGGCACGTCGGGCTACACGTACCCGATCGTGGTCGCGCTGCCGTCGTCGGCCACCGGTCTGTTCACGGGCTCCACCGCGAACGTGGTCATCGCCACGGGCGCGGTCGCCGACGTCGTGGCGGTGCCCACGTCGGCCATGCAGAGCCTCGGGTCGCGCTCCTACGTGGAGATGCTGTCGAACGGCACGTTGACCCGGAAGGTGATCAAGGTCGGCATGGTGGGTGACACCTACACCCAGGTCCTCTCGGGCCTCACGCCCGGCCAGAGCGTGGTCCTGGCCGATTACGCCGAGCCGGTCCCCTCGTCCAACACCAGCACCCTCGGTGGCTTCGGCGGCGGTGGCTTCGGTGGTGGCGGGTTCGGCGGTGGCGGCGGCGCCTTCAGGATCCAACGCACCACGGCCGGCGGCGGCGGCAGCAGCGTCTTCGGGGGCGGCTGAGCCCGGGGGCAGCCGTACGGTCCGGCCGTGGCGCGGGCTGGCCCGCTGGTGCACGACGCGTACTGCCACCCCTTCGCACTACGGTGGGCCGGTGCCCGGCACCCAGCCCGACGACGCGATCGACGTGGTGATCGAGATCCCCACCGGTAGTCGCAACAAGTACGAGTACGACCACGAGCAGCACGTCATCCGGCTGGACCGCCGCCTCTTCACGGCCACCACCTATCCGGCGGACTACGGCTTCGTGGACGACACCCTTGCGGGCGACGGTGACCCGCTCGACGCGCTCGTGCTCGTTGCCGATCCCACCTTCCCCGGCTGCGTCGTCCGGGTCAGGATCCTGGGCATGTTCTCCATGCGCGACGAGAAGGGCGTCGACGCCAAGCTGATCTGCGTCCTGGAGCACGATCCCCAGTGGGACGGTGCCGTCGACATCGAGGACGTGCCCGAGCACCTGCGCAACGAGATCGCCCACTTCTTCAGTATCTACAAGGACCTCGAGCCGCAGAAGTCGACCGAGGTACAGGGGTTCGGCGATCGTGAGAAGGCGCTGGCCGAGCTGGAGTCGTGCCGGAAGGCCTACCGCGAGCACGCGGCAGGCCACTGAGGGAGGGAGGACCATGTCGT
>JBEKVF010000115.1:0-6976 GCA_049514295.1 Acidimicrobiales bacterium | reverse complement strand
GGAGCAGCCCGAGCAGCGAGGCCACGTGACCAGCGGGGAAGGTGCCGAGCATGCGGCTCGTCGCGTCGGCGGGCACGGCGGTGAGACCGCACAGCAACGTCTCGTGGCTGTGTTGCACGCCCTTGGGTGCGGCCGTCGAGCCCGACGTGTAGAGAACGCAGGCCACGGACGACGGGTGCTGCAGGCGGCGTCCGGACGGCACGGGAACGGGCCTGATGGACTCGAGCGCCAGGGCCCCGTCGATCGGCTCATGGCCCAGGGCGACCACCTGCCGGAGCCCGAGTGCCTGGGCCCCGGTGACCAGTGGCCTGACGAGGTCGTGCCCGCGCCATTCCGGGGCGACCATGGCGCAGGCCGCCCCCGTCTGCCGCACCGCGTGGGCCACCTCGCTGGCCGTTGCGGTCGTGGCGATCGGGACGGCTACGGCGCCCAGCAGCCAGACGGCTGCGAGCACCTCAGTGCCCGAGAGGTCGGCCGGTGCCTGCACGACCACCATGTCGCCGGCCAGGACGCCGACGCCGGCCAGCCGCTCGGCGCAGGCGCCGGCCCGCTCGAGGAGCTCGCCGAGAGTCACCGCGGTGGTGTCGCCGTCTACCCGGGCGAAGACGATCCGGTCGCCCGGGTGGGCCGCGCAGCCCGTCTCGATCGCCTCGCCGACGGTGAGGTCGGGGTACACCCCGGCCGCCTGCCACGCCGTCCGCAGGGCGTCGCGGGCGGCCCGGTTGCCGTCGGGCGTCACAAGGCGAAGGTGCGGATGAGGTCGGCCAGCACGAGCGGCCGGTCGCTCTGCACGGCGTGGCCGGCGCCGTCGACGACGACCACGTCGAGTGAGGGCAGGCGGCGCTGCATCTCGGCGAGGTCCTTGTCCCGTACGAAGGGTGACAGGCCGCCGCGCACGAAGAGGGCCGGGACCGTGATGGCGCTCACGTCCTCCCACAGCGAAGTGAAGTCGACCCAGCCGGGACCGCCTTCTCCGGTCGTCGGCGCACCGGGCGGGGGCCCGAAGAGGTCGTAGCGCCACGTCCAGCGGCCGTCGTCCAGCCGGCGGGCGTTGTGGCGCACCCCGCGCCGCACGCCGGCGGCCGACCGGTACGGGCTGAGCGCCACCGCTGCGTCGGCCATCTCCTCGAAGCTGTCGTAGACCGGTGGCCCGGCGATCAGCGAGACCGTGCCGCGCTCGGCCGTGGTCAGCTGCCGGGACGGGTCGTTGATCTGCGGCGTGACGTCGACGAGCACGGCCCGCCGGCAGAGGTCCGGACGTTGGGCGGCCAGGCGGATCGTCGTGGCCCCGCCGAGCGACATGCCGGTGACGCCCCGGGCGGCGGGCGCCACCGACTCCATCAGCGTCGCCACGGCTTCGGCGTTCCGCCAGGGCCCGTAGTCGCGGTCGGCGCGCCGGTCCGAATGCCCGTGGCCGGGCAGGTCGACCGCCACCGCCGGACGGCCGAGGGCCAGCATGACCGTGTCCCAGGTGTGGGCGTTCTGCGCCCCGCCGTGGAGGAACACGAGCTCGGGGTCACCCTCGCCCCAGCGCAGGTACGACAGCTTCTGCCCCGAGGGCAACGCGAGGGAGGCGCGGGAGACGACCGGCTGTCGTTCGAAGGGGATGTCCCACTCGGCCGCGTTCTCGTGCAGGAGCGCGAACTCGTCGTAGTCGTCCGACCCCAGCGTGTCCTGCAGCGACGTCACGACAATCCCCGGCCCGGAACTCCCGGCCCTAGAGCCGCTCGATGATCACCGCCGGCGCCATGCCACCGCCGGCGCACATGGTGATCAGCGCAACCTGCTTGTCCTGCCGTTCCAGCTCGTCGAGCGCTGTTCCCACCAGCAGCGAGCCCGTGGCCCCGATCGGGTGGCCGAGCGCGATGGCGCCCCCGTTGACGTTGATCTTCTCGCGGTCGATGTCGAGGTCGCGGATGTACTTCTCGGGTACGACCGCGAACGCCTCGTTGACCTCGAACAGGTCAATGTCGTCGAGCGACATGCCCGCCTTGGCCAGCACCTTCCTCGTGGCGGGCACCGGCGCGTTGAGCATCAGTGTCGGATCGTCACCGATGTTCGCCGTCGCCACGATCCTCGCCCGGGGCCTCATCCCGTGCGCGGTGGCGTACTCGGGGCTGGTCATGAGCAGCGCGGCCGCGCCGTCGACCACACCCGAGGAGTTACCGGCGTGGTGCACGTGGGTGATCTCGAGGCCGGGGAACTTCTGCAGGACCAGGGAGCGGTAGGTGGTCCCGTTCTCGTCCAACGGGATGTCGGCCAGCCCCTCGAAGGATGAGGGCAACGAGGCCAGCGAGTCGGCCGTCGTGCCCGGCCGCGGGTACTCGTCCCGGTCCAGCGCCACCGAGCCGTCCAGATGGCGCACCGGCACCAGCGACTTGTCGAAGCGCCCCTCCCTGATCGCGATCTCGGCCCGGCGCTGTGACTCCGCCGCCAACTCGTCCACGGCGCGGCGGTCGATCTTCTCCAGCGTGGCGATGGCGTCGGCCGCCACGCCCTGGTTGGTCTGTGGGTGGATGGCCCGCAGGTGGTCGTTGCCGCTGTCGAGGAAGGGAGAGCGCGACTTCGACGCGTTGGCGGCGTAGGACGACATCATCTCGGTGCCGCCGGCGATGACGACGTCCTCCATGCCCGCCAGGATGGAGGCGGCCGCGAAGTTGACCGAGGAGATGCCGGACCCGCAGAAGCGATCCAGCGTCACGCCGCTGGCGGTGATGGCGTAGCCCGCATCGAGCGCGGCCATGCGGCCGAGGTCACCGCCCTGGGATCCCACCTGCATGGAGGTGCCCCACACGACGTCGTCGACGTCGCCGGTGTCCAGTCCGTTGCGCTCGACCAGGGCGCGCAGGACGGTGGCGCCGAGTACCTGCGGGTGGATCTCCGCCAGCGCACCCTTACCGACCTTCCCGATGCCTCGCGGGGTGCGGCATGCGTCGATGATCCAAGCCTCGCTCACGTCCTATCCTCGATCCTGTTGCGTATGTGGGCCGAAAACCCAGCAAGTCTAAAGAGTATCCTAATAAGACGACACGATCGAGTCGGGCTCATGCGTCCCGACGGGGAGGGCAGTGGTGACCGGCACACGACGGGCAGTGTTCAAGGAGATGGCGGGCACTGCGCCCGACGTCATGCGGGACTACGACCTCGCCACGCTCGGCTACGAGGAGACCGAGTTCAGCGTCGAGGGGACGGCCACCTCGTACGAGTTGCAGGGCGAGCGGGGGGTGGACGGCCACTGGGACGTGACTCCCGGCGCCGCGGTGCCGTTTCGGACGCGGTGTGTGGTGCGACGTCCCATCGACCCGGACCGGTTCAGCGGCACGGTCGTCGTGGAGTGGCACAACGTGTCGGCGGGCATCGATGCGGCGCCGGATTGGGGCTTCTTCCACCGTCACCTTGCTGCCCAGGGCCATGCGTGGGTCGGTGTGTCGGCACAGAAGGTGGGCATCGACGGCGAGGGCTTCGTCGAGAGCATCCACCTGAAGCTCATGGCGCCGGAGCGCTACGGCGAGCTCGAGCACCCCGGGGACGCCTGGTCCTTCGACATCTTCACCCAGGTCGGTGCGTTGCTCCGGCTGCCTGCCGACGAGAACCCGCTCGGAGGCTTGGTGCCCGAGCAGCTCCTCGCGGCGGGCGAGTCGCAATCTGCCGCATGCCTGGTGACCTACATCAACGCCATCGATCCGCATGCACAGCTCTTCGACGGCTTCTTCGTGCACGGCCGCCCGGGTGTCGGCGTGTCGATCGACGGCGTGTTCATTCCATCGGCGCGAGGCGAGGGAATTGAAGCGACCCGTCGTATCATCTCGGCCAAGGGTGAGCGCATCCGCCAGGACGCGCGGGTGCCGGTGCTCGTGCTGCAGAGCGAGACCGACGTCATCCTGCTCGGGGGTGGGCTCGCCGAGCAGCCCGACTCCGAGCGCATCCGTGTCTGGGAAATGGCAGGTGCAGCGCACGCTGACACGTACACGGTCAGCGCGGGCCGTCACGACGACGGCACCTTGAGCCCGGAACGCATGGCCGAGCTCCTGCGCCCCACCACGAACCTCATGATCGGGAACACGGATTCGCCGATCAACGCCGTCCCCCAGCAGCACTATGTCTCTCAGGCCGCCCTGGCCCACCTTGCACGGTGGGCGGCTGGTGGCGAACCGCCCCCGTCGGCTCCCCGGCTGGACCTCGACGCCGAATCTACGGGCTTCCGACTGGACGAGCATGGCAACGCGCTCGGCGGCATCCGCTCGCCTTGGGTCGACGCGCCGACCTCCGTCATGTCGGGCCTCGGCCAGACGGGGGAGACGTTCGCCATGCTGTTCGGCCGCACGGAGCCCTTCGACGCCGCCACGCTGACCGCGCTCTATCCGGGGGGCAAGGCGGAGTACCTGGAGCGGTTCGAGGCCGCCCTCGACGCCGCCATCGCGGCAGGGTTCATCCTCGGTGAGGACCGGTCGGAGATCCTCGAGGTGGCCGCCGCCTCCTCCTATCCCCTCGCCGTGGCGTAAGGATAATTCGTCATACTCTTTGCCGACCAACGGGCGTTCGGAGTCGGTGTGGAACCCGGAATCGACTTCCTACCTGAATGGCAGGTCCCCGACCGGTCCCTCGGAAATCCGTTCTGCTATGGTTAAAAAGAGGGTCCTCTTTTCCCTGGGGAGGGTGCATGCAACAGGCGGTCGGAGGCAGCGAGGCGAGCGCCACGGATCTCGGGCCTGTCGCCATGCTGCGGTGTGAGGGCCTGCGCAAGCGCTACGGCGACCGCCTGGCGGTGGACGGGGTGTCCTTTTCAATTGCCGAGGATGAGTGCTACGGCCTGCTCGGCCCCAACGGCGCCGGGAAGACCACGACCATCTCCATGCTCTGCGGGTTGGCGGTGCCCGACGAGGGGGAGGTCACCGTCGACGGCTTCGAGGGCGGCACGCTCGAGGCCAAGGCGGCCGTCGGCTACGTCCCCCAGGACCTGGCCCTCTACCCGGACCTCTCGGCGGTGGAGAACCTCACCTTCTTCGGCCAGCTCTACGGGCTGTCGGGCAAGGATCTCCAGGCACGCATCGGCGAGACGCTCGAGCTGGTCGGGCTCGCCGACCGCGGGAAGGACCGCATCGGCACCTACTCGGGCGGTATGAAGCGGCGCGCCAACATGGCGGCCGGTCTGTTGCACCGTCCCAAGCTGCTCGTCCTCGACGAGCCCACCGTCGGCGTCGACCCCCAGAGCCGCAACGCCATCCTCGAGACCGTCGGGCAACTCGGCATCGCCGTGCTCTACACGACGCACTACATGGAGGAGGCGGCCAAGCTGTGTGACCGCATCGGCATCATCGATGACGGCCACCTGATCGCAGAAGGGACCGCCGACTCACTGATCGACGACTACGGCGGCCGGGACAAGGTGCACCTCGCCTGCGACGGTGCGGACCTGCACGGGCTGGCCGCGGCTTGCCGCGAGCTCGACAACATCCACGACGTGCACGAGGTGGATGGCAACCTCGAGCTGAGCACAGACCACGGACCGGCTGTCCTCCCGGCCGTTGTGGCTGTGGCGACCCGGAACGGTGTCGACCTCACGGGCGTAGAGGTACGTTCGCCCAACCTGGAAGACGTCTTCTTGAGTCTCACGGGGAAAGAGCTGCGGGATTGATCCGCGTCATCGCGCTGAACGAGCTCCGACGCCGACTGCGCGATCGCTCCGTCCTCATCGGTTGCCTCGCTGCACCGCTCCTCATGGCGGCCGTCCTCGGGCTCTCCTTCGCCGGTAGCGGCGCTGCGGTGGCCGTGCGCGTCGGCGTGTCGGGTGCCTCGCCGCAACTCATGGCGGCCGCCGAGCACGCCAGCCAGCTGCCGCCCGGCGTCACCGTCGTCCCCATGTCCAGCCAGGGGGCCGTCAAGACCGCGGTGGCCAACGGGAGCCTCGACAGCGGGGTGGCGGTGCTCCCGGGGCAGATGCACCTGTCCAGCCTCCTCATTCCCATCGTCGACCCGGGCGCTACGCACACCCCCGGGTTCGACGTCGTGACCCGGGGCACCTCGCAGCTCGGGCAGGAGTACGCAGAGTCCGTCGCCGCCGGCATCTCGAGTGTCCTCTACGCGGCCAAGGTGCCACACCGCGTCACCGTCGACCCGGCCGCGGTGGCGATAAAGACGCAGAGCGTGGGCCATGGCGGCAAGGTCAACCTCAACTTCTTCGCACCCAACATCGCGGTCGTCTTCCTCTTCATCGGGAGTGGCCTCGGCATGCGCTCGCTCCTCATGGAGCGCGCCGCCGGCACGCTCGCCAGGGTCACCGCGGCCCCGGTGCGGCCGACCCAGATCGTCCTCGGGAAACTGTTGGCCATCTTCGTGACGGGCTTGGCCACCATCTTCGTGATCTGGGCCGTGACGACCTTCGCCTTCGGCGCCGACTGGGGGAGCCCGCTCGGCGTGCTGCTGATGTGTGTGGGCGCCACCGTCGCCATGTGCGGCATCGGCGTCTTCCTCACATCCCTGGCCAAGACGGAGCAACAGGCGTTCGGCATCACGCTGCTCGTGGGCCTGTTCCTGGCTCTGGTCGGCGGCAACCTGCTCCCCTCGGGCTCGCTCCCCGACGTCTTCCAGGTGTTGGCCTTGGGGACGCCGAACGGGTGGGCCCTCGTCGGGTTCGGACGGCTCGACCAGCTGGGCGAACCGGCGAGCAGCGTCATCGGCCCCTTCTTCGTGCTGCTGGCCATTGCCCTGGTGAGCGGGGGCCTGGCCCTGACCCGGGTGCGGAAGATGGTCGAGCCGTGATCGCCGTCATCTGGGTGAACCTGCGCCGGGCCATGGGCGACCGCCGGCTGCTCATCATCGGCACGCTCGTCCCCGTCGTCATCATCCTCATCACCGGTCTCCTGGAAGGCAGCCCCAAGGAGCCGATCGGGCTGCTCCATCCATCGCCGCGTCTGCTGCACCTGGCCGAGACGACCAACGGGATCAAGGTCCGCGTCGAGAGCAACCGGACCGACCT
>JBEKVF010000114.1:0-6977 GCA_049514295.1 Acidimicrobiales bacterium | reverse complement strand
GGTGGGGAGATCGTTCCCCCTGGACGTGTGCGCTCGATAGCGTCGGCCGGGTGAGGCCCTTCCGCTTCGGGCTCCAGGCCACGTCGACCGACCTCCGAGAGGTCGTCCATTCTGCCCGTCTGGCCGAGGACACGGGCTTCGACATCTTCCAGGTGGGCGACCATGTGGGGGCTGAGCCTTCGACGCTCCTCTCGCTCGCGGCGGCGGCTGCGGCCACCGACAGGATCCGTCTGGGCACCCTGGTGCTCAACAACGACCTCCATCACCCGGTCACGCTCGCACAGCAACTGGCCACGCTCGATCACCTGAGCGGCGGGCGGCTCGAAGTCGGGATGGGAGCGGGACACAGCTTCACGGAGTACGCCACGATGGGGACGACCTTCGATCCACCCGCAGCGCGCAAGGTGCGTCTGGCCGAGGCGGTGGAGGTCATCCGGGCGCTCCTCGACGGCGGTCCGGTGACCTTCGCCGGGAGGCACTACCAACTCGACGCCGCCATGACACTGGCTCCCCTCCAGGAGCACGTGCCCATGCTGGTGGGGGTGAACGGGCGGGCCGCCCTCGCCCATGCCGTCGAGCACGCCGACATCGTGGCTCCCACCATGCTGGGCCGGACGCTCGAGGACGGGCACCGGCACGACGTCCGGTGGGAGGCCGGTCGGCTCGACGACACCATCGACTGGATGCAGGGGTGCGCGGGCCATCGCTGGCCCTCGCTCGAGGTGCACGCACTGGTCCAGGCCGTGGTCGTCACCGAGGACCGCCGGCAGGCGGGCATCGACATCGCAGCACACACCGGGATGGACACCGCGGACATCCTGTGCTCGCCGTTCCTCTGCCTCGGCACGTACGAGGAGATCGCACAGCACCTCTGGGAGTGCCGGGAGCGTTGGGCCATCAACTACTACAGCGTCCGCGACGTGGAGGCCTTCGCGCCGGTCATGGGGTTGCTCCGGGATGCAGACGGGGCGTGAACGCAGGCCTTCAGGTCGACGTGCCGACCGGTTGACTCGCCTTCGGCTCGGCCGACGGGCTGCCGAGGGTCCGCTCGGGCAACAGGAGCACGGCGCCGACCAGGAAGCAGACCGCACCGACGAACGTGCCCAGATTGGTCAGCGCCAGGCTCACCAACTGGCCGTTCGGCTCGACGTAGGAGGCGATGGCCGAGACACCGAAGGCGACCGAGCCCGCCAGGTTCAGAAAGGTGATCCACCACGAGATGGACGAGGGGCGCCACGCGAACGGCCCGTGGCACTCCTCGGCCCAGGACAGCCAGCTCGAGACCAGGAAGCACACCGACCCCAGGGCATCGGGACGCCACACGGGATGGTGCTTCGGTGACGCGCCCAGCCCGACGACGAGCGCGCTGAGGGTGGTCCGGTTGAACCACAGGGTGCCGGCGAATTGGATGATCGCGGCCCACCAGTCGATCCGGTGGTGCTGCACCCTGAAGAGCGACCGGAGACCTCCGCGGTGTGCCGTGTCGAGCGAGGTGGGCGCAGAGGCGGTCTCGTAGTACACCAAGAAGGACGCCGTCGTGAAGAAGATGGACCCGATGAAGTACGTGAGGTCGTCGGGGTTGGTGCCGACACCGGTCGCGTAGGGAGGGAACGAACCCAGGGCGAAGCAGATCGACCCGATGGCGAACAGCACGCCGATCCACCACCCGATGGCATGGGGCGCCCACCACGTGGAACCGGTCGGCGATGTCCCGGGGTGCTTGCGGTGCCAGCGTGACTCCCAGGTGATGTGCGTGCCGTCCGGGCGGCGGAACACCTCTCGGGTGACGAAGGGACCGAGGCCACGCCCGCCCAGGCGCGTCCAGCCCTCGGGAACCTCTACGTACGCCCCTCCCATCGCGGGTCACGATAGGGCGCGTTGCCATTCGCCATCATCTCCGGGTTGAATGATCGGATGAGCCCGGCGCCCGCGGCACGATCGTGACCGATCCCGCATTCCCCGCGCTCCGGCAGGTCGTGCTCGACACGACCGATGCCCGAGCCCTCGCCGGGTTCTACCGGGAGCTGCTCGGTTACGAGTACCGGGCCGGCGACGAGCCTCCACCCGCCGGGGAGGACGACCCGGCGGGGCGCGACTGGCTCGTCCTCGTGCACCCGTCCGGAGCACCCGGCATCGCGTTCCAGCAGGTGGCCGAGCTCGCGGCCTCGACCTGGCCGGACACCGGGACGCCCCAGCAGCTGCACCTCGACCTGACCGTCCCCGACGAAGCGTCACTCGCAGCGCAGCACGAGCGGGCGCTCGGGCTGGGTGCCCGGCTCCTGCTCGACCGGTCCGAGGACCCGATGGAGCGCCTCTACGTCTACGCGGACCCGGACGGGCATCCCTTCTGCATCTTCGTGGCCCAGGGATAGGCGCTCCTTCAGCCCCCGTGCTCAGCCCCGTATGGCGGCGGTGAGCTCGTGCGCGGCACGGGCCGTCACGAGCCCACCGGAGACCTGCATCGAACCGTCGAAGGACCGGAACGATCTCGCGGTCGGCTGAATGAGCGGGGCTGTCACCACGGCGCCGTGGAGATCGACGGCCAGGTACGCATGGAAGTACCGGTGGGCCAGCGCGTCCCAGGCGACCGAGCCGGCCGGTGTGAACTGGATCGCCACCACCCACGCACCCGTCGCCCCTCGTTCGGAGCGGGCGGACCGGACCATCGCCTTCGAGAGCCGCATGGATGCCGGCCCCAGGAGATAGCGCGCCCCGTTGCGGTCGCCCCACTGCCCCAGCAGCACGACGCCGTGCGGCGCATCGCGCACGGTGCTGGCATAGCGGGCCAGACCCGGGTCGATCCGTTGTGGGCTCTCCGTGTAGCCGTTGGGCACGTCCACGTCGGGGCTCACGCCGTCCGCGGCCGTCGTGTTGCCGTACGGCGCGGGACACGAGCTCGGCAAGGGCCCGGGCACCGTGGAGGCGGCCGTGGCCTGCGGCGCCAGGCAGAGCACCGGGCGCACGAGCACCGTTGCCGAGGCCGGCGCGGCGGCTGCCCTCGGCGCACCGGTGGGTCGGGCGGGCCCCGAGCTGTTCCAGGGCGCCGCGACCGCCAGGGCGACCAGGGCACCGATGAGCAGTGCGGCCAGTGCGGCGAAGAAGGCCGAGCGCCGGTAGCGCGCCCGCTGGTGGCGTCTCGCCTCGGGAATCAGGACCTCGGTGGGTGGCGGCGCACCATCTATGGTTCGACTCATGGTGCTACTATGTATAGCACTATGTTCGGTGTCAAGGTCGACCGCAGCGAGGCGGTCCCGCTGCACGACCAGGTGGCGGCGGAGATACGCCGGGCCATCGCCGCAGGAGAGGCCGCGCCCGGGGACCGGTTGCCGCCGGCCAAGGACCTGGCCGCCGTCCTCGAGGTCAACCCGAACACCGTGCTCCGCGCGCTGCGGATCCTGCGCGACGAGGGCCTGCTCGAGTTCCGTCGGGGCAGGGGGGTCACCGTCGCCGCCTCGGCCGGGCAGGGCGCCGTGATTGAGAAGGCGCGGGAGCTGTTGGAACTGGCGCGCTACCACGGGTACCGCAAGGAGGACGTCCTCGAGCTCGTCGCGGGGCTCTAGGCGAGCACGGCCGGGCAGCGGGGCGGCGTGACCGCCGGACGCGACCGCCGTGGGCGCGGATCGGGCATCATGTGGGCTCGCCGACGGGGAGGTGCCCGCATGGGACAGGAAGTGCGCGGTGTGGTGGCGCGCGAGAAGGGCGCACCGGTCACGCTCGAGACGATCGTGGTGCCCGATCCCGGGCCGGGTGAGGCGGTCGTCGCCGTGAAGGCGTGCGGCGTCTGTCACACGGACCTCCACTACCGCGAGGGCGGCATCAACGACGACTTCCCCTTTCTCCTCGGCCACGAGGCGGCCGGCATCGTCGAGTCGGTCGGTCCGGGCGTCACGGACCTGGCGGCGGGCGACTTCGTCGTCCTGAACTGGCGTGCCGTATGCGGCGAGTGCAGGGCGTGCCGGAGGGGCCGGCCCTGGTACTGCTTCTCCACCCACAACGCAACGCAGAAGATGACGCTGGGCGACGGCATGCCGCTCTCCCCCGCGCTCGGCATCGGCGCCTTCGCCGACAAGACGCTGGTGGCGGCAGGCCAGTGCACGAAGGTCAACCCGTCGGCGCGGCCCGAGGCGGTGGGGCTGCTCGGCTGCGGAGTGATGGCGGGGCTCGGTGCCGCCATGTTCACCGGCCAGGTCGGTCTGGGCGACTCGGTGGCCGTCTTCGGCTGCGGCGGTGTGGGGTGTGCCGCCGTCGCCGGGTCGAAGCTCGCCGGGGCGGCGACCATCATCGGCGTCGACCTGGATCCCGGAAAGCTCGTGCTCGCCACCTCGTTCGGCGCGACGCACACGGTCGACGCGAGCGCCGGCGACCCGGTGGAGGCGGTCCGATCCATCACCGGTGGCAACGGTGCCGACGTCTGCATCGAGGCCGTGGGCCACCCGGCGGTGATGGAACAGGCCTTCATGGCGCGTGACCTGGCCGGGACCCTGGTCCAGGTCGGCGTCCCGACGCCCGACATGCGCATCGACCTGCCGATGATCGAGTTCTTCGGTCGTGGCGGCGCGCTGAAGCCGAGCTGGTATGGCGATTGCCTCCCCTCCCGCGACTTCCCCATGCTGGTCGACCTCTACCTCGACGGGCGGCTCGACCTCGACCGCTTCGTCAGCGAGACCATCGGCATCGACCAGGTGGAGGCTGCCTTCGCGCGCATGCAACGCGGCGAGGTGCTGCGCTCGGTCGTCGTCATCTGACGTCGGCGCACGCCTGACGGCGTCGTCCCGGAGCGCGGGGACGTGGTATGCCAGGCGCATGGCGCTCCCGCTCGCCCCCTTCGGCCCCCGGAGCGGCCTACGCGGCATGGTTGCGGCGGCCGACCAGCTGGCGCCGTCGGCGGGGATCGGCATGCTCGCCCGCGGCGGCTCGGCAGCTGATGCGGCCGTGGCCACCGGGACCGTGATGGCGGTCGTCGGGCCTCACCTGTGCGGCCTGGGTGGCGACGTGCTCGCCATGGTCGCCCCGCCCGGGTCAGCACCAGAGGCGCTCCTCTCCATCGGGCGTGCCGGTGCCGGGTCCGACGCGGCCCGCATGCGCGCCGAGGGCATGACGGCCATGCCGCTGCGGGGCGACATCCGCAGCGTGCAAGTGCCCGGCGCCGTGGACGGTTGGCTCGCCCTGCACGCCCGCCACGGCCGGCTCCCGCTCGGCGAGGTGCTGGCCCCGGCGATTGAGCTGGCCGAGGACGGCTTTGCGGCCTCCATCATGCTGGCGCTGGCGAGTCACCTCGTCCACGCGCTCCCGGCGGCCGGCGAGCTCTGCCCCGGTGGGCCGCTCGAGGTCGGGCAACGCGTGCGCGTTCCCGGCATCGCCCGCACCCTGCGCGCCGTGGCGCGCGACGGGCGCGACGGCTTCTACGCCGGCGAGTTCGGCCGCGGCCTGCTCCAGCTCGGGGACGGCCACTTCGCGTCGGGCGACTTCGCCACCGGCGCGGCCCAGTGGTGCGAGCCGCTGCGCGTCGGGGCCTGGGGCCACGACCTGTGGACCGTGCCGCCACCCTCGCAGGGCTACCTCACGCTCGCCGGCGCCTCCGTCGCCGAGGCGGCCGGGCTCGGCCCCGACCCCGACGACCCGCGCTGGGCGCACCTCCTCGTCGAGTCGTGGCGCGCCGTCGGCCACGACCGTCCCGAGGTGCTCTTCGACGGCGCCGACGGGACCGCGCTCCTGCACCCCGGCCGCCTGGACGCCGCCGCGGCGCGCGTGGCCGACGACCGGGCGGCACCACCGGACGTGGCGCCGGGGCACGGCACGATGGGCCCTGCTCTCACCCGGCTCGCCGACGGGGACACGACCCATCTGTGCGCCATGGACGCGGACGGCCTCGGGATCTCGCTGACGCAATCCAACGCGCTCGACTTCGGCTCGCACCTCGTCGAGCCCATCACGGGCGTCTTCCTGCACAACCGCGGCGTGGGCTTCTCCCTCGTCGAGGGCCATCCCGCCGAGGTCGGACCGGGGCGACGTCCGCCCCACACCCTCTCCCCGATGCTCGTCACGTCGGTGGGCGGCGCGCTGACGCATCTCGTCGGCGCCATGGGCGGCGACGCGCAGCCGCAGATCATCGTCCAGCTCCTGGCGCGCCTGCTGCACGCCGGCCAGGACCCCGCAACCGCCATAACGGCACCACGGCTCACGCTCGACGCCCCGTCGGCCGGCCCGTTCCGCCTGTGGTGGGGCGAGGACCTCACAGTGGCGGTCGAGTCGGACGCGCCGCCCGGGTGGCAGCGCGGGCTGGCCGCACGCGGCCACCGGGTGCGGGCGATCCGCGCCTTCGACCCCGTCGCGGTCGGCTGTGCCCAGATCATCGCCGTGCAGGGCGACAGCGAAGGGGGTCGCCGTCTCGTGGCGGCATCGGACCCGAGGAGCCCCGAGGGCGCCGCGATCGGCCGCTGACACCCCGCGGGACGGGACCTCGCACATTGCCGCGGCCGGTAGCGTGGGCCCATCGAACGCCTCACCTCGCCGCCTCTGCACGCCCCCACGCCCGCCGACGTCGCGTCCGGGCTCTCGGGTGCCCCGGCCGGTGGCCCGAGCTCGCGGGTCACCCGGTGGTTCCGGCGTCCCGACCCTGAGGCGCCCCTGCCCGACGGCTACAAGTGGACCGCGCTGTTCATCTCGACCCTCGGCATGTTGATGGCGACGATCGACGGGTCCATCGTCCTCATCTCGCTGCCGGACATCTTCCGCGGCATCGACCTCGACCCGCTGCTGCCGGAGAACAGCTTCTACCTGCTGTGGATGATCCTGGGGTTCCTCGTCACGACGAGCGTCCTCGTCGTCACCCTGGGGCGCCTGGGCGACATGTACGGCCGAGTGCGGATCTACAACCTCGGGTTCGCAGTCTTCACCTTCTTCTCGCTCGCGCTGAGCGTCACCTGGCTGACCGGTCCGGCCGGAGGCATGTACCTCATCGTGATGCGCATCTTCCA
>JBEKVF010000113.1:0-9152 GCA_049514295.1 Acidimicrobiales bacterium | reverse complement strand
ATCTCGAGGAGCTCGAGCGGCTGTCCCTCAAGCTCCCGACCGCCTGGCGGGGGCTGATGCCGCGCCAGCCACTGCACGGCATCGAGACCCGCGGCTGACGGTTTAGACGGCGCGCCCCCGCAAGCCCCGGTAGCGCCGTACCAATGACGCGGTCGACGAGTCCTGCGCCGAGAGGTCGGGGGCAGCTGCGTCCGTCAGGATCGGGGCGAGCTCCTTGGCCATGACCTTGCCCAGCTCGACGCCCCACTGGTCGAAGGGCGTCCGTCAGGATCGGGGCGAGCTCCTTGGCCATGACCTTGCCCAGCTCGACGCCCCACTGGTCGAAGGAGTCGATACCCCACACCGTGCCCTCGACGAACACGGTGTGCTCGTAAAGCGCCACCAGCTGCCCCAGGACCGATGGGGTCAGCTTGGGGGCCAGGATCGTCGAGCTCGGGCGGTTGCCCGGCATCACCCTGTGGGGCACCAGCTCGGCGGGTGTCCCCTCGGCGGCGATCTCCTCCGCCGTCTTGCCGAAGGCCAGCGCCTTCGTCTGCGCCAGGCAGTTGGCCATCAGGAGGTCCTGCTGCTCCCCCGTCTCGTGCGTGCCCTCGGCGAAGGCGATGAAGTCGCACGGGATCAGCTTCGTGCCCTGGTGGATGAGCTGGTAGAAGGCGTGCTGCCCGTTCGTGCCCGGCTCGCCCCAGAAGATCTCGCCCGTCTGCCCCGCCACCGGGGAGCCGTCCAGGCGGACCGACTTCCCGTTGGACTCCATCGTGAGCTGCTGCAGGTAGGCGGGGAAGCGGGCCAGCCGGTGGCTGTAGGGCAGCACGGCATGGGTCTGCGCGCCGAAGAGGTTGTTGTACCAGACGTTGAGCATGCCCTGAATGACCGGGAGGTTCTCGCCGAGGGGCGCCGTCCGGAAATGCTCGTCCATGGAATAGAACCCGAACAGCATCTCGCCGAAGGCCTGGCGTCCGATGGCCACCATGAGTGAGAAGCCGATGGCGGAGTCGTAGGAGTAGCGCCCGCCGACCCAGTCCCAGAACTCGAGCATGTTGTCCGGGTCGATGCCGAACTCGGCCACGGCCTTGGCGTTGGTGGAGACGGCCACGAAGTGCTTCGCCACCGCATCGTCACCTGCCGAAGGCCCGAGTCCGTCGAGCAGCCACTGCCGTGCCGCGGCTGCATTGGTCAGCGTCTCGAGCGTGGTGAACGTCTTCGAGCTGACCACGAACAGCGTCGTTGCCGGCTCCAGGTCGTGCGTGGCGGCGTAGAGGTCGACGGGGTCGACGTTCGACACGAACCTGCTCACCAGACCCGGTTGCGCGTAGTCGGCCAGCGCGATCGTCGCCATGGCAGGGCCGAGGTCGGAGCCGCCGATGCCGATGTTCACCACGGCGTTGATCCGCTTGCCCGTCGCCCCGGTCCACGACCCGTTGCGGATGCGCTCCGAGAGCTCACCCATCTTCCCCAGGACCGCGTGCACGTCACCCGCCACGTCCTGCCCGTCGACGGTGAGCTCGGTGCCGGGGGGCATCCGCAGGGCCACGTGCAGGACGGCACGGTCCTCCGTCGTGTTGATGTGCGCGCCGGAGAACATCGCGTCGCGACGCTCCTCGACCCCGGCCGCCCGGGCGACGTCCATCAGGAGGCTCAACGTCTCGTCCGTGGCCCGTTGCTTGGAGTAGTCGAGGACGAGGTCGGCCGCCTGCGCCGTGAGGCGCGTGGCCCGCTCGGGGTCCTCGGAGAAGAGCTCGCGCAGGTGCCGGGCCGAGACCTGGTCGTAGTGCGCCGCCAGGGCCTTCCACTCGGGTGTCGCCGTCACGTCCATGACAGGCAATCTACGGGTCCGCTCAGGCGGCCGCGCCTCCGCCGAGGAACTCCACGATCGCCGGCCACGCAGCGCCGTCCTGGAGGAAGAACGCGTGGCCCCCGTCGAAGAGCGCCAGCCGCGCGTCGGGGATCGTCTGGGCCAGGAGCTCGCTGTTGGCCGGCGGCGCGATGCCGTCGAAGCGCCCGCCGCACACCAGCGTCGGGCACACGATCTGGCCCAGCCGGTCGGTCGTGTCGTGCTTGGCCCGGGCGGCCAGCTGGTTGGTCAGGCCCTCGGCGGGCTCCCCCGCCGTCGCGGGCATGCGCTCGGCGATGAGGGCCACCATCTCGGGGTGGTACCGGCGCCACGCCTCGTCCCACCGTGTGTCGAGCAGACTGATCTGCCGGGTCACCCGCTCCTCGGGGTCCAGGTCCACCAACTCGTGCAGCGGGAAGGAGGCGCCGCCGGCTCCACCGGCGGACGTGCAGGCCAGGACCAGCCGTCGCACCCGCTCCGGGTGCCTGATGGCCAGCTCCTGGGCGACCATGCCGCCGAAGGACACCCCGATGACGAGGGAGTCCTCCCAGCCGACGGTGTCGAGGAGCGCGGCGGCGTCGGCGGCGAAGTCGGCCATGGCGTACGGCCAGGGCGGAACGCTCGAGCGGCCGAGGCCGCGCTGGTCGTAGGAGAGCACCTCGAACGCCTGCCCCAGTGGGCCCTCCGCCACGCCCGGCTTCTGGCGCAGGTCGCCACCGGTGCCCGAGATGCTCAGCAGCCGCTCACCGGTGCCCGCCAGCTCGTCCAGCTCGTAGTAGAGCGTCACCCCGTTGGCGAGGCACGTGGGCACAGTCGCACTGTACCGACCTCGTCTCGTGACGGGGCGGGTCGAGTCGGGACGTCTTCCCAGACTCTAAGCAGGGTTGTTTACAGTGCCAGAAAAGTCCGCCGGGACGAGTCCGACGGGTGCCCGGGGTCGCCGGTCCGCTCAGCGCAGCGCCAGTTGCCCGGGCACGAGCGGCGCCGGCAGCGAGGTCGTCCCCATGAGCCAGCGGTCGACCGCCGAGGCGCACGAACGCCCCTCGGCGATGGCCCAGACGATGAGGCTCTGACCCCGCGTCTGGTCCCCGCACACGAAGACGCCGCCGACGTTGGTCGCCCATGCCTGGTCGGCCACGACGGTCCCCCGTGGGCCGACCTCGACGCCCAGCTCGTCCACGGCGCTGCGGCGCTCGGTCCCCACGAAGCCCATCGCCAGCAGCACCAGCTCGCACTCGAGCTCGAACTCGCTGCCCGGCAGCTCCTCGAACACGGTCCGGCCGTCCTCGGTGCGCATCTCGACGGTGTGGCCGCGCAGGGCGCGCACCGCCCCCGAGCCGTCGTCGACGAATTCGGTGGTCGTCACGGAGAAGAGGCGCCGCCCTCCCTCCTCGTGCGCCGAGGAGGTCCGCAGGATCAGCGGCCACAGCGGCCACGGGTTCTCGGCCAGCCGGTCGCTCGGGGGCTCGGCCATAATCTCGAGCTGGTGGACCGACGCCGCACCCTGGCGGTGCGCGGTGCCCAGGCAGTCCGCCCCGGTGTCGCCGCCGCCGATGATCACCACGTGCTTCCCTTTGGCGCTGATGGGCGGGGATCGCAGCTCGCCCTCCTGGACCAGGTTCGAGGGCTTCAGGTATTCCATGGCCAGGTGGATGCCCGAGAGCTCGCGCCCGGGCACCGGCAGGTCCCGGGGCAACGTGGCGCCGCCGGCCAGCACCACGGCGTCGAACTCCGCCTGCACCTCGGCCGCCGGGCGCACCTGGACGTCGGGGGCGCACGCCACCCCCACGCCGCGTTCCTCGCCCGGCTCGGCCGGTCCTCCGTCGTTCGACCCGGTGCCTCCACGGCCCACCGATGTCGAGCACACGAACGTGACGCCCTCGGTCTCCATCTGGGCCAGTCGGCGCTCCAGCACGGCCTTCTCCATCTTGAACTCGGGGATCCCGTAGCGCAGCAGCCCGCCAGGCTTCTCCGCCCGCTCGAACACGGTCACCGCGTGCCCGGCCCGCACCAGCTGCTGGGCGGCCGCCAGGCCGGCCGGTCCCGAGCCGACCACCGCCACCGACTTCCCGGTGCGCACCGTGGGCATCTGCGGGGTCACCCAGCCCTCGTCCCAGGCGCGCTCGACGATTTCGTACTCAATCCGCTCGATCGTGACCGGGTCCTCGTTGATCCCGAGCACACACGACGCCTCGCACGGTGCCGGGCACAGCCGTCCCGTGAACTCGGGGAAGTTGTTGGTGGCGTGCAGGCGCTCGATCGCCCCCGGCCAGTCGTCCCGGTACACAAGGTCGTTCCACTCCGGGATCAGGTTGCCCAGCGGGCAGCCGTCGTGGCAGAAGGGGATGCCGCAGTCCATGCAGCGAGCCCCCTGCTCCTTGGTGGCCTCCTCGCCGAAGGGCTCGTAGACCTCCTTCCAGTCGCGCAGCCGGACCGAGACGGGGCGCCGCCGGGGTAGCTGGCGGCCGTACTCCATGAAGCCTGTCGTCTTACCCATGCGCGGCCTGCATGACGGCCTCGTCCACCGAGCGCCCCTCCGCCTCGGCCTGGCGGGTCGCCTCAACGATCCGGCGGTAGTCGCGCGGCATCACCTTCACGAACTCGAGGACCTCGGTGTCCCACTTCTCCAACAGGCGCGCCGCGACGGCCGACTCGGTCTCCACCCCGTGGCGCTCGACCAGCGTGCGCACCATGAAGCTGTCCTCGGGGTCCAGCGGCTCGACGTCGACCAGCTCGAGGTTGACCCGCTGCCCGAACGTGCGCTCCGGGTCGTACACGTAGGCGATCCCTCCCGACATGCCCGCCGCGAAGTTACGTCCGGTCGGCCCGAGCACGAGCACCACCCCACCCGTCATGTACTCGCAGCCGTGGTCACCCACCCCCTCGACGACAGCGGTCGCCCCGGAGTTGCGGACGCAGAAGCGCTCCCCCACCTGACCGCGGATGAAGACCTCGCCGTCGGTGGCGCCGTAGAGGATCACGTTGCCCGCGATGATCTCCTCCTCGGCGGTGAACGGCGAGCCCTCCGGCGGCCGCACCACCAGGCGGCCGCCGGACAGGCCCTTGCCGAAGTAGTCGTTGGCGTCGCCGTACAGGCGCATCGTCACGCCCCTGGGCACGAAGGCGCCGAAGCTCTGGCCGGCCGATCCGGTGAAGGTCAGCGAGATCGTGTCGTCGGGCAACCCGGCCCCCCCGTAACGCCGGCTGATCTCGGAGCCGAGCAGCGTCCCCACGGTGCGGTCCACGTTGGTGATCGGCAGCTGGACCGACACCGGCGTGGCGTCGGCCAGGGCGGGCGCGCAGGCGTCCATGAAGACGTGGTCCAGTGCTTTCTCCAGGCCTTGGTCCTGCAGGCGGGTCTGACGCCGGCCGACGGTGTCGGGGACGTCGGGCTGGGCGAGGACCGTGGACAGGTCGAGCCCCGCCGCCTTCCAGTGCGTCACCGCCGCCTCGGTCTCGAGCAGGTCGACCCGCCCGATGGCCTCGTCGAGCGTGCGCAGGCCCAGGGAGGCCAGCAGCTCGCGGACCTCCTCGGCGACGTACTCGAAGAACGTCTCGACGAATTCGGGCTTCCCGCTGAACTTGGCCCGTAGCGCGGGGTTCTGAGTGGCGATCCCGACGGGGCAGGTGTCGAGGTGACAGACGCGCATCATGATGCAGCCCGACACGACGAGCGGTGCTGAGGCGAAGCCGTACTCCTCGGCGCCGAGCAAGGCACCGATGACGACGTCGCGGCCCGTCTTCAGCTGACCGTCGACCTGGACCACGATGCGATCCCGCAGACCGTTTGCCAGCAGCGTCTGCTGCGTCTCGGCCAGCCCGATCTCCCAGGGGATCCCTGCATGCTTCAGCGAGGTCAGCGGAGCCGCCCCGGTGCCGCCGTCGTGGCCCGAGATCAGGACCACGTCGGAGTGGGCCTTGGCTACCCCGGCCGCGACTGTGCCCACCCCCACCTCGGCGACGAGCTTCACGTGCACCCGGGCGCGGGGGTTGGAGGACTTGAGGTCGTGGATCAGCTGGGCGATGTCCTCAATGGAGTAGATGTCGTGGTGCGGCGGGGGCGAGATCAGCCCGACGCCCGGCGTCGACTTCCGTGTGCGGGCGATCCACGGGTAGATCTTGATGCCCGCCAGCTGCCCGCCCTCGCCGGGCTTGGCCCCCTGTGAGATCTTGATCTGGAGGTCGTCCGCGTTGACCAGGTACTCGCTCGTCACCCCGAAGCGGCCCGACGCCACCTGCTTGATCGCGCTGCGCCGCAGGTCGCCGTTCTCGTCGGGCGTGAAGCGGTCGGCGTCCTCGCCACCCTCGCCCGTGTTGGAGCGACCACCGATCCGGTTCATGGCGATGGCGAGCGTCTCGTGTGACTCGGCCGAGATGGAGCCGTAGGACATGGCGCCCGTGGAGAAGCGCGCCATGATGGACGAGATGGGCTCCACTTCCTCGAGGGGGATCGGACCGCTCGGCGCCGGCTTCAGCCGCATCAGGCCGCGCAGGGTGCCCAGCTTCTCGGCCTGGTCGTCGACCGCACTGCTGTACTCCTTGAAGATCTCGTAGCGCTTCGACCTCGTCGCGTGCTGGAGCTTGAAGACGGTCTTCGGGTTGAAGAGGTGGAACTCGCCCTCACGCCGCCACTGGTACTCCCCGCCCACCTCGAGCTCGCGGTGGGCCCGCTCGGTCGGCCGTGGCTCGTAGGCCTGGCGGTGGCGGGTGGCCACCTCGGCGGCCAGCACGGAGAGGCCGACGCCCCCGATGCGGCTCGCTGTGCCCGTGAAGTACTCGTCGATCAGCGCCCCGTCGAGGCCGATCGCCTCGAAGACCTGGGCGCCGGTGTAGGAGGCCACCGTGGAGATGCCCATCTTCGACATCACCTTGAGCACGCCCTTGCACGCCGCCTTCATGTAGTTCCGCCGCGCCTGGCGCGGGGAGACGCCCTCGAGGAGGCCCTCGGAGATCATGTCGTCGATGGCGTCCAGGGCGAGATACGGGTTCACCGCCGCCGCGCCGTAGCCGATCAGCAGCGCCATGTGGTGCACTTCGCGGGCGTCGCCGGTCTCGACCACCAGGCCCACCTTGGTCCGGGTCTTCTCGCGCACCAGGTGGTGGTGGACGGCGGCGGTCAGCAGCAGCGAGGGGATGGGCGCCCAGTCGGCCGTCGAGTTGCGGTCGGAGAGGACGATGATGTTCGCCCCCTCGGCGATGGCCGCCGAGACCCGTTGCCGCACCTCCTCGATGGCGCGCCGGAGCGCCTCGCTGCCCGCGGCCGTCGGCGTACCGGCCTGCCCCGCCTCGCGTACGTCGAAGACGTCGAAGAGCCCGTCGATGGCGAAGGCCTTGAAGCCCGGCGTCTCCCCGTGCTCGTTCACGTACATGAGCTTGGCCAGGTCGTCGCGGTCGATGACCGGCAGCGGCAGCAGGATCTGGCCGCACGAGCCCTGGGACGCCTCGAGCAGGTTGGCCTCCGGCCCGATGGTGGCGGCCAGCGAGGTCACCAGCTCCTCGCGGATGGCGTCGAGCGGTGGGTTGGTCACCTGGGCGAACAGCTGGGTGAAGTAGTCGTAGAGGAGCCGGGAGCGATCGGAGAGGACGGCAATGGACGTGTCCGAGCCCATGGAGCCGATCGGCTCGGCCCCCGTGCGGGCCATGGGCGCGAGGATCACTCGCGACTCCTCGGTCGTGTAGCCGAACAGGCGCTGCTGGGTGACGACGCTCCCGTGCTGGGGGGTGAGCATGGTCCGGGCCGGCAGCTCGTCGAGCCGTATCTGGTCGGCCGCCAGCCACTCCCCGTAGGGGTGCTCGGCGGCCAGCTCGGACTTGATCTCCTCGTCCTCGACGAGCCGGCCCTTGGCCGTGTCGACGAGGAACATGCGACCCGGCTGCAGGCGGCCCTTTCGCACCACACGCTCGGGGGCGATGTCGAGGACGCCGACCTCGCTGGCGAGCACCACCAGCCCGTCGTCGGTGACCCAGTAGCGCGCCGGCCGGAGGCCGTTGCGGTCGAGCACCGCGCCCACGAGCGTCCCATCGGTGAAGCAGACCGCTGCCGGGCCGTCCCACGGCTCCATCAGCGACGCGTGGTAGCGGTAGAAGGCGCGCCGGCCGCGGTCCATCGTGGTGTGGTTCTCCCACGCCTCGGGGATCATCATCAGCACGGCGTGCGGCAGCGGCCGGCCGCCCAGGTGGAGCAATTCCAGGACCTCGTCGAAGCTGGCGGAGTCGCTCGCCCCGGGCGTGCAGATGGGGAAGATGCGCGACAGGTCGCCGTCGATGAGCGCGGTCTCGAGCAGCGCCTCGCGGGCACGCATCCAGTTGCGGTTGCCCGCCAGCGTGTTGATCTCACCGTTGTGCGCCAGGTAGCGGTAGGGATGGGCCAGCGGCCAGCTCGGGAACGTGTTGGTCGAGAAGCGCGAGTGCACAAGCGTCAGGCCGGACTCGAAGCGGGGGTCGCGCAGGTCGGGGAAGAACTCGCGCAGCTGCTCCGAGGTCAGCATGCCCTTGTAGACGATGGTCCGGGCCGAGAGCGAGGGGAAGTAGAGGCCGTCCACCGTGTGCTCGGCACGCTTGCGCAGCACGAAGGCCCGCCGTTCGAGGGCCATCGTGTCCATGCCGGGTGTGGCCGGCGCCAGGAAGACCTGCTCAATGAGCGGCATTGCGCCCAGCGCGGTCTTGCCCAGGCCCGCGGGCTCGGTCGGCACCGTGCGCCACCCGAGCACCGCCAGCCCCTCCTCGACCGCAGTCTGCTCCACGACGGTCCGGGCCTTCAGGGCATCGTCCGGATTAACCGGCAGGAAGGCGAGGCCCACGGCGTAGCCGCCGGCGTCGGGCAACGTGAACCCGGCTTCGAGGGCGGCCGCCGAAAGGAAGCGGTGCGGGACCTGGACCAGGATGCCGGCGCCGTCCCCGGTCTCGACCTCGGCCCCCGAGGCGCCGCGGTGAGCCAGGCGCTCGAGGACGGTGAGGCCGCGGTCGACGATGTCGTGATCGGGCCGGCCGTGCAGATCGGCCACCATGCCGACACCGCAGGCGTCGTGCTCGTATGCCGGGTCGTAGAGGCCGGTGGCCATCGGCGTCCTTCCGAGTGGGGAGAAGTTGAACGGATACCGGGACGACGTTGGCCCGAAAGTGGAAAGAACAGGATACACGACGGCGCTCCTAGGCTTGGCACCGTGCGGTCGTGCGTGCACATCGTAGGTGGCGGGGTCATCGGCCTCAGCTGCTCATGGGAATTGTCA
Source organism: Acidimicrobiales bacterium (assembly GCA_049514295.1). Lineage (GTDB taxonomy): Bacteria > Actinomycetota > Acidimicrobiia > Acidimicrobiales > RAAP-2 > Bog-473. Next base: position 92 of record JBEKVF010000113.1, on the reverse strand, counting down.
CGCAACGGTCATGATGTGACGGTCGTGGCACCCACGCCGGGGCGCGACGGTGCGTCCTGGGTGGCCGCCGGCATGCTCGCCCCCGTCACCGA
>JBEKVF010000112.1:0-7086 GCA_049514295.1 Acidimicrobiales bacterium | reverse complement strand
CGGTCCAGCTCGTCGTCGTCGACCTGGCGCGCCGGCACCCTGCCCACCAGGTACACGGCGTCCTCGGGGCCCAGCGCGAACCACATCCCGAAGAGGTGGGCGTTGCGGCGCAGGAGGTAGGCGTACACATCGGCCTGGTTGGTCTCGGGGGCGGGCATGAACTGGGCCTCGAAGTGCAGCGTGCGCTGCTTGAGGGTGAACCAGACGGTGATGAAGTCCTTCTCGTCGCCCTTGAAGCGGAGATACCAGCGGTGCGACGCGGTGCGGTCGGTGACGTCCTGGCGCTCGGCCGCCACGAGGAACCCCCCGGCGGCCAGCTCGCGTTCGGCCCAGGCGTCGATGCAGGCCACCGCGGCGGCCATCTCCTCCTCCTCGGGGAGGTCGACGATCGGCACCTGTCGGTCCCGGGGCTCCGGCCGGGCGCGTTCAGCCGCACTCGACGAGGCGGCCGGAGGCCAGCTCGTCGTGCAGCTCCACCAGCGTCCGGGCGGCGGCGCGCCAGGTGTAGCGGCGGGCCCGCAGCACCGAGGCGGTGCTGAAACGCTCGGCCGCCAGCGGCTCGTCGAAGACCCGCCGCACGGCGGCTGCGTAGGCGATCGGGTCGGCGTCGTCCACCAGGAAGCCCGTGTGGCCGTGGTCGACCAGCGTGGTCAGCCCGCCGACGGCCGAGGCCACGACCGGGGTCCCGCAGGCGGCCGCCTCCAGCGCCACGAGGCCGAAGGACTCGGAGCGGCTCGGGACGACGCAGACGTCGGCCGCCCGGTAGTACGACGACAGCAGCTCGTGGGGCTGGGGATCGATGAAGTGGACGTGCTCGCGCACCCCGCGCGCGTCGGCCACGTCGTAGAGGCCCTGGAGCGACTTCTCCCCGTGGGGCCCGCTCGGCCCGCCGACGACCACGAGGCGGTAGGGCTCGCGCTCGGTCTCGAGCAGCTCGGCCAGCGTCTCGATGGCCACGTCGGCGCACTTGAGCGGCTGGATCCGCCCGACGAAGAGCAGGAGCCGTCCGTCGACCGGCAGGCCGAGGGCACGGCGTGCCTGGGGCCGGTGGCCCGGGCCGAAGAACGCGTGGTCGACGCCGGGGGGCACGATGCGGATCCGGCCGGGATCGCCGCCGTAGAGCAACGCGATCTGGTCGGCCTCGACCGTGCACGACGCCAGCACCGCATCCGAGCAGTTGATGATGGACGCCTCGGCCTCGGCCCGGCGGTGGGGCATGTCGGCCTCGACCTCCTCGGGCATCGACTCGGCCTTGACGCGGTCGAGGGTGTGGAACGTGCACACGAGGGGGAGGTTGAGCTCGTGCTTGATCACGTGGCCTGAGAGCCCCGACAGCCAGTAGTTGGCGTGCACCGACGTGTAGGGCAGCCCGCCGCCCGGGTCGGTGCCGGACTCCGGCGCGGCGGCCATCCGCTCGAGGACGCGAGCCGTGAACTCGTCGACCACGCCGGGCAGGGACTCCTTGGGGACCGCATGGAGCGGGCCGGCCTGCACGTGGTGCACGCGCAGGCCGGGCTCGACGTCGACGACCTCGGGGAGGCCGTCCGACCAGGCCCGGGTGAACACGTCGCAGGTGACGCCGGAGCGGGCCAGCGCGGCGGTCAGCTCGCGTACGTACACGTTCATGCCGCCGCCGTCACCCGTGCCCGGCTGGGCCAGGGGCGAGGTGTGCAGGGACAGGACGGCGAGCCGGCGCATGGCGGTCAGAGCCTACCGGCGGTCGGGAAATCCCCTCCGGCATGCGCCGGAGGGCCTCCTCAGGCGGTGGCGACCCGCCCGGCCGGCCCCGGCGGCTCCACCGCGGCGGTCGGGGCGGCGGCGTCGGTGGGGGGCACTGGGCCCCGCTCCCCGTGCTCGTCCTCGTAATCGCGCCGGAACGAGAGGTAGATGCGCACGAGGGCCTGCTTCTGCTCCTCGCTGATCGTCTGGTCGGCCAGGATGGCCCGGGTGAGATCGGGCGAGCCGACCGGCGCCTCGAGGATCCCGGCCTGCACGTAGAGCGTCTCGGCGGAGATGCGCAGCGCCTTGGCGATCTGCTGGAGGATCTCGGCCGAGGGCCGGCGCAGGCCCCGCTCAATCTGGCTCAGATACGGGTTGGAGATCCCAGCCAGCTCGGACAGGCGCCGCAGTGACAGCCGGGCGGTACCCCGCTGCTCACGGATGAAGGACCCGAGCTCGCGCCAGCGCTCCTTCGGGTCGGTGCTCACTCTTGCAAGCGTACCGCTTGCCAGGGTTGCTCCGGTGTTGCCCAGTGAGGCGTCCTCGGCCTGCTCGCGTGGTGGTTGAATCCCCGGTTGGTATCCCGCCCCCTTCGGGTATGGTCCAGCACACACCACCCCGACGACCACGACTGAGGAGCCCGCAATGGCCGACTACAGCCTCCCCGATCTGCCCTACGACTACGCCGCGCTGGAGCCCCACGTGTCCGGCCAGATCATGGAGCTCCACCACGACAAGCACCACGCCGCCTACGTCACCGGTGCCAACCAGACGCTCGAGAAGCTGGCCGGTGCCCGCGACAAGGACGACTTCGGCGCCATCGTCGGGCTCGAGAAGACCCTGGCGTTCCACATCTCGGGCCACGTCCTGCACTCCATCTTCTGGAAGAACCTCAGCCCCGACGGCGGCGACGAGCCTGACGGCGCGCTGGCCTCCGCCATCAACGAGAACTTCGGCTCCTTCGACAAGTTCAAGGCGCACCTCACCCAGGCCACCTCCACGATCCAGGGCTCGGGCTGGGGCGCGCTCGCCTACGAGCCCCTCGCCGGGCGCCTCATCGTCGAGCAGGTCTACGACCACCAGGGCAACGTCGGCAACGGCTCGGTCCCCCTCCTCGTCTTCGACGCCTGGGAGCACGCCTTCTACCTGCAGTACAAGAACGTGAAGGCCGACTTCTTCGCCGCGCTGTGGAACATCGTCAACTGGTCCGACGTGGCGGCCCGCCTCGACGCGGCCAAGGGGCTCAAGGTCGCCGGCTGACGGCCGGCCCGCACGGACCGGGCTGGCGCTGAGCTACCCGAGCGCCAGGTGCTGGCCGCACAGGCAACGGGTGGGGTCCGCCTCGAGGTGGGCGTCCAGGATCGCGGCGCCGCAGGTCTCACACGATCCGTAGGTGCCCTCGCTCAGGCGCTCCAGGGCCCGGTCCACCCCGTCGAGGACGGCCGCGGAACGGGCGAGCTCGGACTCGTAGCGCTCCTCCACGAGAGGGCAGGGTAGCGCCCGGCGGCGGCCGAGCCTGTTTAGGGGTTGCGGCCCAGGGGAAGAACTACTGCAACCGGTATGGAAAGCAGCACCCTTCCCATGTGCCAGTCCACAGCCGGCGCGCGCAGCGGCGCCGCGGTGGGAGCGGGGTCGACGTCCGCGTCGTGCCGGTTCCCGGCCGCCACGACCTCGGTCGGCCAGGCCCGGCGGTTCCTGATCGAGCAGCTGCCCGAGGGGTCCGACAAGGGCGCGGACGCGCTGGTCCTCATGCTCTCGGAGCTGGCCACGAACGCCGTGCAGCACGCGGCCACCGAGTTCGAGGTGTCCGTGCACATCGCCGCCGACGCCTCGAGCGTGCGCGTCGAGGTCAGCGACGACGCCGGCGGCTACCCGACCCCGCAGGAGCCGGTCGGGGACGCGCCCCACGGGCGCGGGCTCCACATCGTGCGGACCCTGGCGGACGCGTGGGGCATAGAGATGCACCGTCACCGGGCGGGAAAGACCGTGTGGTTCTCCTCGGCCCTGCCGGCTTCGGACCGCCCGGTGACGGAGGCGGTCACCGAACCGTCATCCGGCCGAGCCGGCCCGGACGGCAACGGTGCCGCAGAGTCGCCCGCGCCACCCGTGGGGACGGCGGCGGTCGCCATCGTGGCGACCGACGAGCGGGGCCAGATCCGGTACGCCAACGTTGCCGCCGAGGACCTCATGGGCTGGCCCCACGGATCCCTCGTCGGCCGGTCGGCCCTGGACCTCGTGCACCTGCCCGCCGCCGTCGGTGTCGAGGTGGGCGGCGACTGGTACGACGTGGTCCCCATCACCGAGCGGCTCGTCGCGCTCGTGGTCGGCGACGTGGAGGGCCACGACCTCGAGGCCGCCAAGATCATGAGCCGGCTGCGCCACACCCTCGGCCTGCTCGTCCTGGAGGAACAGGCGCCCGGGAAGGCGCTCCAGCGGCTCAACCAGGTCTCGCTGTCGGGGGTGGGGCCGCGATTGGCGACCGCGCTCATCGGCGTGCTCGACACCGCCACCGGGATGATCTCCTTCGCGTCCGCCGGGCACCCCTCCCCGGTGCGGGTCGAGTCGGGTCAGGCGCACGAGCTGCCCGTGCCGCCGGGACCGCCACTCGGTGTCCAGCACTGCGACTACAAGGACCACGAGTTCCGGCTGGACCGGGGTTGCGTGATGATGTTCACCGACGGGCTGGTGGAGCGCCGGGGCACCCCCCTCGACGAGCGCCTCGAGCTGCTCGAGACGTCGCTGCGCGCCAGCCCGAACAACGAGCCCGGCCCGGTCGCCGACCTCATCATCGACGCCATGACGGCCGGCGACCGGAGCTCCGACGACATCGTGGTGCTCACGGCGTGCCGGCGGGACGGCGACGCCGCACCCTGCTGACCAGGCAGGCAGCGAGACCGCCCAACGGGCCCGTCACGGATACCGCCGGTCGCCCGCACTCCGTAGTGTGACGGCGTGACATCGGAGGCCGCCGTCGCGCCGCTCGTCGGCGCCCACATACCGGTGCCCTGCCTCGATGGTGTGGAGCGGCCCTACCGCGACCTCGACTGTGCCGCCTCGACGCCGGCGTTGCAGTCGGTGGCGGACCGGGTCGGCGAGTTCCTGCCGTGGTACTCCAGCGTGCACCGCGGCGCGGGCTACAAGTCACGGCGCGCCACCGCCGCGTACGAGGCCGCCCGCGACAGCGTGCACCGCTTCGCCCGCCGGCCGACGGGCGGCGACGACGTGGTGGTGCTGGTGCGCAACACCACCGAGGCCATCAACCACCTCGCCTACCGCCTCCGCCTCGGCCCCGACGACGTGGTGGCCACGACCGTGGTCGAGCACCACGCCAACCTGTTGCCCTGGGCCCGGGTGGCGGCGCGGCGCTGGGTCGAGTGCGGTGCCGACGGCACCTTCGGCACCGAGGACGTGGTCGGGGTGCTCGACGACGGGCGGCCCCCGGCGCTGCTGGCCATGACGGGCGCCTCCAACGTGACCGGATGGCTGCCCCCGGTCGAGGAGATCTGCGCGGCGGCGCACGAGCGGGGCATCCCGGTTCTCCTCGACGCGGCCCAGCTCGCACCCCACCGGCCGCTGCCGGCGGGGCCCGACTTCGTGGCCTTCAGCGGGCACAAGCTCTACGCGCCCTTCGGCGCCGGCGCGCTGATCGGCTCCCGGCATACATTCGAGACCGGGGACCCGTTCCTGGCCGGTGGCGGCGCCGTCGACCTGGTCGACCTCGACGAGGTCATCTGGACCGAGCCTCCCGAGCGCGAGGAGGCCGGCTCCCCCAACGTCGTCGGTGCCGTCGCGTTCGGCATCGCGATGGATGAGCTGGAGCGGATCGGCTGGGATGAGATCCGCTCCCACGAGGACGCGCTGTCGTCCCGCCTGTACAACGGGCTGCGCGGCACCGACGGCGTCCACGTGCTCGGGCCGCGCGGCCACGCGGGCTCCGACGACGAGGGCCTCGCCGTGGCGGCCTTCACCGTGGACGGGATGCACCACGCACTGGTGGCGGCCCGGTTGAGCGCCGAGTTCGGGATCGGCGTTCGACACGGCTGCTTCTGCGCGCACCCCTACCTGATCCGGCTGCTCGGCGTCGGCAGCGAGGGCATGGCGCGGGCCCGGGCCGCTGTGCGCCGCGGCGAGCGGGGCGCCATTCCCGGCGCGGTGCGGGCCAGCTGCGGGCTCGGCAGCTCGGGCGACGACGTCGATGCGCTCCTGGACGCGCTGCGCGCGCTGGCGGCCGGCCTGCCGGCCCCCATGGCCTACGTGCAGGACGACGTGACCGGTGACTTCTGGCCCGAAGGCGACGCCAGCGGCTGGGGCGAGGCGGACCGCCCGACCGGGGCCGCCTGCGCGCGGGGTTGAGCGCACGGTGAGGCGCCGGTGGGGCGTGACGCTCGCGCTCGTGGTCGCGGTCCCGGTGCTGGCCGCCTGCACGCGTCCGGTGGGCAGCGCGACCGTGCACGACGTGGCATGGGTGACGACAGGTGCGTCGGTGACCCTGCCCGGCACGGGAGTGACGCCGGTGCGCCTGCCCACACGCCACATTCAGGCCAAGGTGGCCGTCGGCAGCCTCCCCTCGGCGCTGGCGTACACGGCCGGCGGCCGCGGGCTACTCGTCGTCACCCAGGGGGACGACATGCTGCACGAGATCGACCCGGCGACCCACGGCGTGGTGGACTCGGCCGGCGTCGGGGTGGAGCCCGACGCGGTGGCCGTCGCACCCGGCGGGACCCGGGGCAGGGGCATTGCGCTCGTGGCGAACCTGGACTCGGACAACGTCACCCCCGTCGACCTCGGCACCTGGCGGGCCGGCCCGCCGATCCCGGTGGGCACCGAGCCGGTGGCCATCGCGGTCTACACGGCGGCGTCGGGCGCGGCCACCGCGTTCGTGGCCGACTTCGGCAGCAACGCGGTGACGCCGATCGACCTCTCGACGATGCAGGCCGGCGCCGCCATCCCGGTAGGGCCAGGGCCGCAGACGATCGCGGTGGCGTCGACCGAGGTGCTCGTGGGCAACTTCGGCAACCGATCGCTGACACCGATCAACGCAGTGACGTTGACACCGGGCGGTGCCGTCGCGCTGCCCGTCAACCCGACCGGCATCGCGGTGCTGCCGTCGGGTGCCACCGCGTACGTGTGCGGTGGTACGGGCGTCGTGCCGGTCACGGCCGTCGGGTTGGCCGTCGGCGCACAGGTCGGCCTGCCCGGCGTCGCCCAGGGGATCGCCTTGACCGCCGACGGCACGACGGCGTGGGTGACGCAGCAGGCCGGTTCCCTGGTGCCGGTGACGCTGGCCACGGGCAAGGTCGGCACGCCGATCCGCCTCGGGGGGCACCCCTCCGCCATCGTCATCGACCCGGGGTAGACGGCCCCGCC
>JBEKVF010000111.1:0-7109 GCA_049514295.1 Acidimicrobiales bacterium | reverse complement strand
ACCAGCGCGTCGGCGAAGCGGTCCACGTGGCGCAGGGTGCGGGACAGGTCGAAGGCGCCGTCGAGCTGCTCGGCGCTGAGCGTCACGTCCGGGTCGGCCTCGAGCACGGCGCGCAGCGGGCGCCGCTCGGACCAGGCCGCTCGCGCGTCGCGCTGCACGATCCGGTAGGCCTCGTCGCGCGTCAGGCCGGCGGAGACGAGCGCCAGGAGCACGGACTGGGAGAAGACGAGCCCGAGCGTGCCCTCGGTCAGGTTCTGGAGCGCCCGCTCGGGGTGGATGACCAGCCCCGAGGCCAGCCCGGTGGCCTTGCGCAGCACGTAGGCGGCCAGCATGGACGCGTCGGGCAGCGCCACCCGCTCCACCGAGCTGTGCGAGATGTCGCGCTCGTGCCACAGCGCCACGTCCTCCAGGCCCGCGCCGAGATACCCGCGCAGCAGCCGGGCCAGGCCGCAGAGCCGCTCCGAGAGGATCGGGTTGCGCTTGTGCGGCATGGCCGAGCTCCCCTTCTGCCCGGCGCCGAAGGGCTCCTCCGCCTCACCGAGCTCGCTGCGGGCGAGGTGGCGGACTTCGGTGCACATGAGCTCGACCGTGGCGCCGACGGACGCGCAGGCGTAGAAGAACTCGGCGTGGCGGTCACGCGCGATCACCTGCGTGGCCGGCACCGGCGTCAGGCCGAGCGCCGCACAAACGCGGGCCTCCACCTCGGGGTCGATGTTGGAGTAGGTGCCGACCGCGCCCGACAGCTTCCCGACGGCGACGGCCTCGCGGGCGGCCCGCATGCGACGCCGGTCGCGGTCCGCCTGCAGGGCCCACAGCGCGAACTTCGCCCCGAAGGTGGTCGGCTCGGCGTGCATGCCGTGCGTCCGCCCCGTCACGGGGACGTGCAGCAACTCGAGCGCCCGCGCCTTGAGCGCCGCCACGAACGCGTCGAGGTCGGCCAGCAGGAGGTCGGCCGCCCGCGTCAGCGTGGCGCACAGTGCGGTGTCCACGACATCCGACGAGGTCAGCCCGTAGTGGATGTGCGAGCCCGCCGGCGCGCCGATGCGCTCCTGCACGACGTCGACGAAGGCGGCCACGTCGTGGTCCGTGACCTTCTCGCGCTCGAGGACGTCGGCGACGAAGACGTCGTCGACCACCGGCGCCTTGGCCCGGCAGGTGGCCGCCTCGTCCTGCGGCACGACCCCCACGGCGGCCTGGGCCTCGGTGGCCAGGAGCTCGACCTCGAGCCAGAGGGAGAAGCGGGCGGCGTCGCTGAACAGCGCGGCCATGTCGGGGGGCGAGTAGCGCGGAATCATCCCGCACCCTCCCCCGCCACCGCCGGCGCGGCGCCGGCCGCCCGGGCCGCGATGTCGTGGCGCATCTGCATGCCCTCCCACTCAATCGGCTCCGCGGCCTGATAGGCGCGGTGGCGCGCCTCGGCGAGCGTCGGCGCGACGGCCGTGACGCCCAGCACCCGTCCCCCAGCCGTGTGGAACGGCCCGTCGGCGGTGTGGCGCCGGGTGCCGGCGTGGAAGACGGTGACGCCGTCGACCGCGGCGACCGACTGTCCGGACGGGGTCAGCCCCTCAATGGGGTCCCCGGTGCGTGGGTGCTCGGGGTAGCCCTGCGAGGCCATGACGACGCACACGGCGGCGTCACCCGAGAAGGCGGGCGGGCCCGCGTCCTCCAGCGCCCCGTTCGCCACGGCGAGGAACAGCTCGGCCGGGTCCGACGCCAGGAGGGGGAGCACCACCTGGGCCTCGGGGTCGCCGAAGCGCACGTTGTACTCAATGACCTTGGCGCCCCCGGGGGTCAGCATGAGCCCGGCGTAGAGCACGCCCCGGTAGTCGATGCCCCGCCGGCGCAGCTCCTCGACGAGCGGCAGGACGGCGGTGTCCATCAGGCGGCCCACGGCGCCGGCGCCGAGGTCGGGCATCGGCGCGTAGGCGCCCATGCCCCCGGTGTTGGGCCCGGCGTCGCCGTCGCCGATCCGCTTGAAGTCCTGGGCCGGGGCGAGGGGCACGGCGCGGGCCCCGTCGCACAGGACGAGCAGCGAGCACTCCTCGCCCTCGAGCCCCTCCTCAATCACGATGTGGCGCCCGGCGTCGCCGAAGGACGCCCCCGACAGCTTGGCGCTGACGTCGGCGCGGGCCTCGTCGAGGGTCCGGGCCACTAGGACTCCCTTGCCGGCCGCCAGGCCGTCCGTCTTGATCACCCAGGGCCCGGGCAGGGTCTCGAGGTAGTCCAGCGCGGCGCCGGCCTCGAGCGCGTCGAAGGTCGAGAAGCGCGCCGTCGGGACGCCGGCCGCGCTGAGGACCTCCTTCATGAAGGCCTTGGACCCCTCGAGGAGCGCCCCGTCGGCGCCCGGGCCCATGACGGCCCTCCCCGCGGACCGCAGGCTGTCGGCCAGGCCGTCGACGAGGGGCGCCTCCGGGCCGACCACGTACAGGTCGGCCTCCACCTCCTCGACCGGCGCGTCGGTCACGGTGATGGGCGCCGCCATGCCGGGGTTGCCCGGCGTGACGACGACGTCGGCCGTGCGGGCCAAGGTGTGGGCGAGCGCGTGCTCGCGGCCCCCGCTGCCGACGACGCAGACCCTCACGCGGTGGCGAAGGAGACGGTCTGCTCACGGCCCGGCCCGACCCCGACGAGGCGGACGGGGACGCCGATCTGCTCGGACAGGAAGGCGACGTAGTCGCGGGCCGCCGCGGGCATGTCGTCCGGTGCGGTCGCCGCGCTGAGGTCGGTGAGCCACCCGGGCAGCTCCTCGTAGACCGGCACCGCCTTGTGGAACGTCGACTGGTGGTAGGGCAGGTGCGTGTAGCGGATGCCGTCGGCCTCGTAGGCGACGCACACCTTGACGGTCTCAAAGGTGTCGAGGACATCGAGCTTCGTGAGCGCCACCTCGGTCATTGAGTTGAGGCGCACGGCCTGGCGCAGCATGACGGCGTCGAACCAGCCGCAGCGCCGCTTGCGCCCGGTGTTGGTGCCGAACTCGTGGCCCCGCTCGACGAGGAGCTCGCCGACGTCGTTCTCCTGCTCGGTCGGGAACGGCCCGGCGCCGACGCGGGTCACGTACGCCTTGGCGATGCCGACCACCTGCTCAATGTCACGCGGGCCGAGCCCCGAGCCGGTGCAGGCGCCACCGGCGACGGGGTTGGAGGAGGTGACGAAGGGATAGGTCCCGTGGTCGAGGTCGAGGAAGGTGGCCTGGGCCCCCTCGAGCAGCACCTGGCGGTCCTCGTCCAGGGCGTCGTGGATCATGCCGACGGTGTCGCCCACCATCGGCTCTATGCGGGGGGCGTACTCGCCGAGATAGTGGTCGGCGATGTCATCGGCCGACAGGGGCAGGCGGTTGTAGACCTTGGCCAGGACGGCGTTCTTCTCCTTGAGGGCCACGTCGAGCTTCTGGCGGAAGATCTTGGGGTCGAAGAGGTCCTGGACCCGGAGGCCGACGCGGGTCGCCTTGTCGGCGTAGGCCGGCCCGATGCCGCGCTTGGTCGTCCCCAGCGCGTTCTTGCCGAGGAAGCGCTCGGTCACCCGGTCGAGCTCCTGGTGGTACGGCATGATCAGGTGGGCGTTGCCGCTGACGACGAGGCGACTCGTGTCGATGCCCTTGGCGGCCAGGCTGTCGAGCTCGTCGAGGAGCACGGCCGGGTCGACGACGACGCCGTTGCCGATGATCGGCGTGATGTGGTCGTAGAGGATCCCGCTCGGCACCAGCTGGAGCGCGAACGCCTCGCCCTTGACGACGATGCGGTGACCGGCGTTGTGGCCACCCTGGTAGCGCACGACCATGTGCATCTCGCGGGCGAGGAGGTCGGTGAGCTTGCCCTTCCCCTCGTCGCCCCACTGGGTCCCGACCACCACGGTTGCGGGCACGCGTCTCTCCGTTCGCCAAGTCGCTTCGGATTACGCACCAGTGTACCCCTCCCCGAAATGGGGGTCCGAATGTGCGGGTGGTTTCGGCGTCCGATCCGGGGGCGGTGCCGTCGGCCCTCGACCCGGCTCTGGGAGCCCGCTGACGTCTTCGAAAACTGTAAACGATTCTGGTTACAGTTCTGGAACAACATCCCCGGCACGGGCACCCGGAGCACTCGGAGCGCTCGGAGCGGTCCACGCCCCGATCCGGCCGCACCGCCGCGGGCTACCGCAGGACGATCTTGTCGTCGTCCACGTCCACGGTGACCGTCGCGCCCTCGAGGTACTTGCCCTCGAGCAGCGCCAGCGCCAGCGGGTCCTCAATCTGGCGCTGCAGCACCCGGCGCAGCGGGCGCGCCCCGTAGTCGGGGTCGTACCCGGCGTGGGCCAGCCACTGCTCGGCCTCTGGCGTGACGACGAGCGACAGCCGCCGCTCGGCCAGCCGCGAACGCAGACGATCGATCTGGATCCCGACGATGATCGCCAGGTCCTCCTCCCGCAGCGGCCGGAAGCGGACGATCTCGTCGATCCGGTTGATGAACTCCGGCTTGAAGTAGTCCGCGGGCTCGCCCTTGAGGTTCGACGTCATGATCAGCACGGCGTTGGTGAAGTCGACCGTGCGACCCTGCCCGTCGGTCAGGCGCCCGTCCTCGAGCACCTGCAGCAGAATGTTGAACACGTCGGGGTGTGCCTTCTCCAGCTCGTCGAGCAGCCCGACCGAGTAGGGCCGCCGGCGCACCGCCTCGGTGAGCTGCCCGCCCTCGTCGTAGCCGACGTACCCGGGCGGCGCGCCCACGAGCCGCGACACGGCGTGCTTCTCCATGTACTCGCTCATGTCGATGCGGATCATGGCCCGCTCGTCGTCGAAGAGGAACTCCGCCAGCGCCCGGGCCAGCTCGGTCTTGCCGACGCCCGTCGGCCCGAGGAAGAGGAACGACCCGATGGGCCGGTTGGGGTCGCTCAACCCCGCCCGGCTGCGCCGGATCGCGTTGGCGACGGCCGAGACCGCCTCGTCCTGCCCCACCACGCGCTCGTGGAGGGTGGACTCCAGGCGGACCAGCTTCTGCACCTCGCCCTCCAGGAGGCGCGTGACGGGGACGCCGGTCCAGCGGCTCACCACCTCGGCGATGTCCTCGGCGTCGACCTCCTCCTTCAAGAAGCGTGTGCCGGCCTGCAACTTGGCCAGGTCCTCGTTGGCCTCGGTGATGCGGCGGTCGAGCTCGGGCAGCTCGCCGTAGCGGATGGCCGAGGCGCCGGCCAGGTCGCCGTCACGCTCCAGCCGTACCGCCTCCTCCTCCTTGGAGGTCTTCTCCTGCTGCAGCTGGCTGATGGTGTCGAGGCAGCTCTTCTCCTGCTGCCAGTGCGCCGCCATGGAGTCGCGCTGCTCGCCCAGCTCGGCCAGCTCGCGCTCCAGGCGCTCGAGGCGCTCCTTGGAGGCCTCGTCGCTCTCCTTCTCGAGCGCCAGCTTCTCGATCTCGAGCTGGCGGATGCGCCGCGAGATCTGGTCGAGCTCGGTCGGCATGGAGTCGATCTCTATGCGCAGCTTCGACGCCGCCTCGTCAATGAGGTCGATCGCCTTGTCGGGCAGGAAGCGCCCGGTGACGTAGCGGTCCGACAGCACGGCCGCCGCCACCAGCGCGGCGTCCTGGATGCGCACCTTGTGGTGCGCCATGTACCGCTCGGAGAGCCCGCGCAGAATGGCGATCGTGTCCTCCACCGAGGGCTCGCCCACGAAGACGGGCTGGAAGCGCCGCTCCAGCGCGGCGTCCTTCTCAATGGAGGTGCGGTACTCGTCGAGCGTCGTGGCGCCGATCAGGCGGAGCTCGCCCCGGGCCAGCATGGGCTTGATCATCTGCCCGGCGTCCATCGCCCCTTCGGCCGCGCCGGCGCCCACGATGGTGTGCAGCTCGTCAATGAAGGTGACGATCTCGCCCTCGGCGTCGGTGATCTCCTTGAGGACCGCCTTCAGCCGCTCCTCGAACTCGCCGCGGTACTTGGCGCCGGCCACCATGGAGCCGAGGTCCAGCGCGATGACGCGCTTGCCCTTCAACCCCTCGGGCACGTCGCCCTCGATGATCCGGTTGGCCAGCCCCTCGACGATCGCCGTCTTGCCGACACCGGGCTCGCCGATCAGGACCGGGTTGTTCTTGGTGCGGCGCGACAGCACCTGGATCACCCGGCGGATCTCCTCGTCGCGCCCGATGACCGGGTCGAGCTTGCCCTCGCGGGCCGCCTCGGTGAGGTCGCGCCCGTACTTGGCCAGGGCCTGGTAGGTCTGCTCGGGGTCCGGCGTCGTGACGCGGTGGTTCCCCCGCACGGCGCGCAGGGCAGTGAGCAGCGCGTCCTTGGTGACGCCGATCTGGTCCGCCAGGGCGATGACGAGATGCTCGACCGAGACGTAGTCGTCGCCGAGGTCGCGCCGGTTCTGGTCCGCCGCCTCGAGCACGGCCCGCGCATCGCGCGAGAGCCCGGGCTCGGAGCCGCCCTCGGCGCGGGGCAGGCGCGCCAGCTGCTCGTGCACCTTGCCGGCCAGCACGTCGGGGTCGACCCCGACCTGGGTCAGCAGCGGTCGCGTCGTCGTCTCCTGCTGCTGCAGCAGGGCGTCGAGCAGGTGGGCCGGCGTCAGCTCCGGGTGGTTGGAGGACGCGGCGTGCCCCGTCGCCGCGCTGAAGGCGGCCTTCGTGTTGTTGGTCCAGCGTTCAGGGTCTATCGGCATGCGCCGGCCCCTCTCATCTCGTCGTTCGTCGTGGTGACTTCCTTCGTGTTCGTGTGTGCCTTCGTGTTCGTGTGTGCGTTCATGTCCCCGCGCCCGCCCGCCGCCGGTACGGCACCAGCGCCTGGCGCACCGGCACCAGGTCGCGCCGGTACTGGCGGTGCGTGGCGGCCACGGCCTCGAGCGCCTGGGCCCGCACGTCGACCAGCTCGCCGCGCAGCCGGGTCAGCTCGGACTCCAGCTGGAGCACCCGGCGCACCCCTTCGAGGTTGAGCCCGGTCGACGTCAGCTCCTGAATGTGGCGCAGCCGCTCCAGGTCGCGCTCGGAGAAGCGGCGGCTCCCGCCGCTCGTGCGCGACGGATCGAGCAGCCCTTTGCGCTCGTAGATGCGCAGGGTCTGCGGGTGCATCCCCGTCAGCTCGGCCGCTACCGAGATCACGTAGACCGCCTGGTTGGCGTCGCGGTCCGCCCGGCGCTCCGCCATGCGGTCTCCCAT
>JBEKVF010000110.1:0-7110 GCA_049514295.1 Acidimicrobiales bacterium | reverse complement strand
CCGCACCGACGACGACCACGACGGTCAAGCCCACGACCACGACGACGGCCAAGGCGGGCGCCGCGACCTCGGTGCCCGCGACCACCACCACGGTGCCGGCCAACGCCGTGCCCAATGCCGTGCCCGACAAGATCAGCATCACCACGGTCGGCCCGACCTGGGGCTCCTCCATTACCGACAAGGCCATTGAGGCGCTCATCATCTTCTTCATCGTGGTGGCCATCTACATCAGCATCCGCTTCGAGCCGAAGATGGCCCTGGCCGCCTTCATCGCCATGATCCACGACGTCCTCGTGGCCATCGGCATCTACTCCATCTTCAATTTCCAGGTCACACCGGACACGGTCGTCGCGATCCTGACCATCCTCGGGTACTCGCTCTACGACACCGTCGTGGTGTTCGACCGCGTGCGCGACAACACCAAGGGCATCGGCAGCAGCGGGCGCCTGACCTACCCGCAGCTCATCAACCTGTCCATGAACCAGACCCTGGCCCGGTCCATCAACACGTCGATGGTCGCCATCATCCCGGTGCTGGCGATCCTGGTCATCGGCGCCCAGATCCTCGGTGCCACGACGCTGCAGTCCTACGGTCTGGCCCTGTTCGTCGGCCTGCTCTCCGGGGCCTACTCGTCGATCTTCATCGCCTCCCCGGTGCTGTGCATGATGAAGGAGCGCGAGGAGCGCTGGGTCGCCATCGCCGACCGGCTGGCCAAGCGCGGCGACCAGCACGGGTGGTACTCGGCCGCCGAGGCCGCGACCCTGAGCACCCAGATGAGTGTGGCGGCGTCGGGACAGGTGAGCCGGGGCGGCGGCGGGGGAGGCGGCACTGCGGCGCAGAAGTCCGGCGGCACCAAGCGCAGCGGGCCGATCCGGCCCGGCTCGGGCAGCGGGGCGGGTGGTGGCACCGGCGCGGGCGCGGGCGCGGGCACGGCCGTGATGGACCGGCCGACCGGCGGGACGTCGTCGGGTGGGCAGCCCGCGACGCCGCGGCCTCGCAAGAGCAGGGGTAAGAAGCGCCGGCGCTGAGCGGCGCGGCGTTCCTGGTGTTTCCCCAGGCGGGTAGCCTGAGTGGATGGTGGCCCTGGCCCGGGTGACTCCCACGGACGCTCCAGAGCTCGAGCTGGAGCAGGCTCAGGAGCGGGCGCTCCGCGACCTGATGGCGCCGCCGCTGGCCGAGTTCGCCAAGCACCGCTTCGACGAGGACACCTCCATGATCATCGAGGCGGGGCGGACGGCGCTCACGGCCCACGAGGGGCAGTTCCGGCGCTCGGGCGAGCCCTACATCACGCACCCGGTGGCCGTGGCGACGATCGTGGCCGAGCTCGGGCTCGACGCCCAGACCGTGGCGGCCGCCCTGCTGCACGACGCGGTGGAGGACACGGGGCTCACGCTGGAGGCGATCACACAGACGTTCGGCGAGGGCGTGGCCAAGGTCGTCGACGGCGTGACCAAGCTCGACCGGCTCCAGTTCAACTCCAAGGAGGCCCAGCAGGCGGCCACCATCCGCAAGATGCTCGTCGCCATGGCCGACGACTGGCGGGTCCTCCTGATCAAGCTGGCCGACCGGCTGCACAACATGCGGACCTTGGCCGTGATGCCCGAATGGAAGCAGCGGCGCACGGCCCAGGAGACCTTCGACGTCTACGCGCCGCTGGCCCACCGCCTCGGCGTGCAGCAGGTCCGCTGGCAGCTCGAGGACCTCGCCTTCGCGACGCTGCACCCGAAGCGCTACGCCGAGATCGAGCAGATGGTGGCGGCCCGGGCACCGCAGCGGGAGGAGTATCTCGAGCGGGTGCTCGTCCACGTCCGCCAGCGCCTCGAGGACATGGGCGTCGGCGCCGACGTCACCGGCCGGCCGAAGCACCTCTGGTCGATCTACGAGAAGATGGTGGTCCGGGGCAAGGAGTTCGACGACATCAACGACCTCGTCGCCATCCGGGTCGTCGTCGACTCGGAGAAGGACTGCTGGGCGGCGCTGGGCGCCATCCACGCCATCTGGGCCCCCGTCCACGGGCGCTTCAAGGACTACATCAACACGCCCAAGTTCAACATGTACCAGTCGTTGCACACGACGGTCATCGGGTTGGACGGCAAGCCTGTCGAGGTCCAGATCCGCACGTCGGAGATGCACCACCGGGCCGAGTACGGCATCGCGGCGCACTGGGGCTACAAGTCAAAAGAGGACCACTCCTCCGAAATGGCGTGGCTCCAGCGCATCGCCGACGTCGATCGCCAGACCGACGACCCGATCGAGTTCCTCGAGGCCCTCAAGCTCGACCTCGAGCAGGACGAGGTCTACGTCTTCACGCCCAAGGGCAAGGTCATCGCCCTGCCGGCCCTCTCGACGCCGGTGGACTTCGCCTACGCCATCCACACCGAGGTCGGCCACCGCTGCATCGGCGCCCGGGTGAACGGCCGGCTCGTTCCGCTCGAGACCCAGCTGAGCTCGGCCGACACCGTCGAGATCTTCACGTCCAAGTCGCCGACCGCCGGCCCGTCGCGGGACTGGCTCCAGATCATCGCCTCCACCCGGGCCCGCAACAAAATCAGGCAGTGGTTCTCCCGGGAGCGCCGGGAGGACGCCATAGAGAACGGCCGGGAGGACCTGGCGCGGGCGCTCCGGCGGGAGGGACTGCCGCTGCACAAGCTCCTGGGCTCCTCGGCGCTGCAGGAGGTGGCCGAGTCGATGAACCTCGCCGACCTCGACGCGCTCTACGCGTCGATCGGCGAGAACCAGGTCTCCGCCCAGTCGATCGTCCAGCGCCTCACCAAGGCGCTCCGGGGCGGCGGGGCCGCCGACGAGCAGCTGCCGACGACCGCCCTGCCCGGCACGAGCCGGCCCCGGCAGAGTCGTCGCACCGGTACGGGGGTCTACGTCGAAGGGCTCGACGACGTCATGATCCACCTGGCCCGCTGCTGCACCCCGGTGCCCGGCGACCAGATCGTCGGCTTCGTGACCCAGGGCCGGGGCGTCTCGGTGCACCGGGCCGACTGCGCCAACGCGGCCGCGCTGGCCGACCGCTCCCGCGAGCGCCTCATAGAGGTCGAGTGGGACCGGGGCAACGACGGTGTCTTCGTGGCCACGATCGAGGTGCAGGCGTTCGACCGCTCCCGCCTGCTGGCCGACGTGTCCCGGGTCGTCTCGGAGCACCACCTGAACATCGTCGCCGCCCGCACGGCCACGACACCGGACCGGGTCAGCCGGATGGCCTTCGACGTCGAGCTGGCCGACCCGACCCACCTGCACTCACTGATCAGCGCGCTGAAGCACCTCGACGGGGTTTTCGACGCCTATCGTCAGCTTCCTGGCAAGAAAGTCT
This sequence comes from Acidimicrobiales bacterium, assembly GCA_049514295.1. Classification (GTDB taxonomy): domain Bacteria; phylum Actinomycetota; class Acidimicrobiia; order Acidimicrobiales; family RAAP-2; genus Bog-473. The sequence goes on along the minus strand of JBEKVF010000110.1, from coordinate 3,788 downwards.
GACCATGGGGAGCACGGAGTGACGAGGGATGGGAGTGCGCGCCCCGAGTCGGCTGTGGCCTCCGCCCGGACACCCAAGGGGATGCACGACGTGCTCTGGCCCGAGTCGGCCCGCTGGGAGGCCGTGGTCGCCCGGTTCGCCGACCTGGTCGGGGGCGCCGGCTACGGCCTCACGGTGACCCCGGTCCTCGAGCACGCCGGCGTGTTCCTGCGCGGCATCGGCGAGGGCAGCGAGGTGGTCGGCAAGGAGATGTACATCTTCGAGGACCGGGACGGCCAGAGGATGGCGCTCCGGCCCGAGGGCACGGCGCCCATCGCCCGCGCCTTCGTCCAGCACCACCCCGTCCCGCCCTGGAAGGCCTGGTACGTGGCGCCCTCGTTCCGCCACGAGAACCCCCAGCAGGGCCGCTATCGCCAGCACCACCAGCTGGGCGTCGAGGCGCTCGGCCCTTCCGACGCGGACCTCGACGTCGAGGTCGTGTCCCTGGCCCACGACTTCTTCTCGGGGCTCGGTCTGCTCGACGTCACGCTCAAGCTGCACTCCATGGGGGACGGCGTGTGCAAGCCCGGGTACGTGGCGCTCCTCGGATCCTTCCTGGCCGCCCGCGCCGACCAGTTGTGCGCCGCCCACCGCGCCCGCCACCTGGAGAACCCGTTGCGGGTCCTCGACTGCAAGACGCCCGAGTGCCGGGCCGCCACGGCCGATGCCCCCCACTTCCTCGACCACCTGTGCGATCCCTGCGCGGCCCACTTCGCCCGGGTCCGCTCCGGGCTCGATGCGCTCGGCGTCGGGTACGCCATCGACCACCGCCTGGTGCGCGGCTTCGACTACTACACCCGCACGACGTTCGAGTTCGCCGCCGACGCCCTGGACGCGGCGCAGAACGGCATCGGCGGCGGCGGCCGCTACGACGGGCTGGTGGAGCTGCTCGGCGGGGACCCGACGCCCGGCATCGGGTTCGGGATCGGCGTGGAGCGCGTGCTCCTCGCGTGCGACGCCGAGGGTGTGTTCTCGACCGCTGCCGCGGTGGCCGCCCGGCCGCTGCACGCCTACGTCATCGACACCGCCGGCGGGGAGACGGCGCTCGCGCTGACGGCCGAGCTGCGCCGGGCCGGCCTGCGGGCGGACCGGGCGTTCGACGGGCGCTCCATGAAGTCCCAGATCAAGTCGGCCGACCGCTCGGGCGCTCTGGTGGCCCTCGTCGTCGGGCCGCAGGAGCTGGCCGAGGGGACGGTCGGGCTACGGCCCCTGCGCAGCGACGACGAGCAGCGGACGGTGCCCCGGGCTGCCATTGTGGACGAGCTCAAGAGCTTCCTCGCCAACGCTGCCTTCGCCGAGGGGTCGGACAACGACGTGGACCGGCACCTGCACCCGCATCTCCGCCCACGCCAGGCCGACGGCGACGACGACGACGGCGGCGACACCGATCAGACCGACACCGAGACCGAGACCACATGACCTCCGATGACCAGCACCAGGACGTGAACCGGCCCACCACCATGCGCACCCACCTGTGCGGGGTGCTGCGGAAGGAGGACGTCGGCACCACCGTGCGGCTGTGCGGCTGGGTCGCCCGGCGGCGGGAGCACGGGGAGCACCTGGCCTTCGTCGACCTGCGCGACCACTCGGGCATCGTCCAGTGCGTCATCGACCACGCCACCGACGTGCGGCACGAGTGGGTGATCACCGTGACGGGCACCGTCCGCGAGCGGCCCGAGGGCACCGTCAACCCGGGCATCGGCACGGGCGAGGTGGAGATCGGCGACTGCACGGTGGAGGTCCTGAACGAGTCCGAACCGCCACCGATCTCCGTCGACGACCGGGCCGAGTCGGACGAGCCCGTCCGCCTGCGGTACCGCTACGTCGACCTGCGCCGGTCGCGCATGCAGCGCAACCTGCGGCTACGCGCCCGGGTCAACGGGGCCATCAGGGCCGCCATGGACCGGCAGGGGTTCGTCGAGATCGAGACGCCGCTGCTGTGGGCGCCCACGCCGGAGGGGTCACGGGAGTTCTCGGTCCCCGCCCGCCTGCACCACGGCTCGTTCTACGCGCTCCCGCAGAGCCCGCAGCTCGCCAAGCAGCTCCTGATGGTGGGCGGCTTCGACCGCTACTACCAGATCGCCCGCTGCCTCAGGGACGAGGACCTCCGCGCCGACCGCCAGTTCGAGTTCAGCCAGCTCGATATGGAGTGCTCCTTCGCCACCCAGGACGACGTCATGGGCTTCGTCTCCGAGGCCGTCCTCGACGCGGCCGAGTCGGCGACGGGGGAGCGGCCGCCGCCGATAGAGCGCATGACGTGGGCCGACGCGCACGACCGCTACGGCACCGACAAGCCCGACCTGCGCTTCGGCATGGAGCTCGTCGACCTGACGCCCGTCTTCGAGGGGACAGAGGTGAAGGCGTTCTCCTCCCCGACGGTCAAGGCGCTCGTGGTGCCCGAAGGTGCCGCCTACCCCCGCTCACGGCTCGACGAGCTCACCGAGCAGGCCAAGAAGGCCGGCGCCGTGGGACTGGCCTGGTTCCGGGTGGTCGACGGCGACGAGACCAAACTGGACGGGCCCCTCGCACGGCACCTGTCGGAGCAGGAAGGGGTGCGCGTCCTGCAACAGACGGGGGCGAGGCCGGGGGACCTCATCCTGGCCGTCTCGGACCAGTACAAGACCGCCTGCACCGTGCTGGGGACGCTGCGCAATGCGATCGCGGCGCCGCCGGTCGGCCAGGGCCCGCATCGATACGTCTGGGTCGTCGACTTCCCGATGTTCGAGGGCATCGGCGCCGACGGCAATCCGCAGGCGGCGCACCACCCGTTCACCATGCCGTACGCCGAGGACCTGCCGCTTCTGGCGAGCGACCCGCTGGCGGTGCGCTCCCAGGCCTACGACCTCGTGCTCAACGGGTGGGAGCTGGGATCGGGGAGTGTGCGTATCCACCGGGGGGACATCCAGTCGCAGGTGTTCTCGGCGTTGGGGATCGAGCCCGGGGAGGCCGAGGCTCGCTTCGGGTTCCTGCTGGGCGCCTTCCGCTACGGGGCGCCCCCGCACGCCGGGTTCGCCTTCGGGATCGACCGGCTGGCGGCGATCCTGGCGGGGGAGGAGAACATCCGGGAAGTCATCGCGTACCCCAAGACCCAGTCGGGTGCCGACCTCCTGACTGGTGCTCCGTCCCCGCTGCCCGCAGCGAGCCTGGCCGAGCTCGGCATCCGGGTCGTGGTGCCGCCCGCGCCGGCGCCCGAGTCGGCAGCGGGCGAGGGCGAGGCCGCCAACCCCTCACCGAGCTAGGAGCGTGAGCCTCTTCGCCGACGCCGCCGACCGCCAGCTCAAGCGCCAGGCGCCCCTCGCCGCCCGACTCCGGCCCCGCACGCTCGATGAGGTCGTGGGTCAGGAGCACCTCGTCGGCCCCGGTGCCCCGTTGCGGGTGCTGGCCGAGTCCGACCGGGTCACCTCCGCGATCCTGTGGGGCCCCGCCGGGACGGGGAAGACGACGCTGGCCCACCTGCTCGCCGACACCACCGCCAAGCACCTGACCACCCTCTCGGCCACGGCCGCCGGCGTGAAGGACGTGCGCGAGGCCCTGGCCGAGGCCGAGCGACGCCTGGGCGAGCACGGCCAGGGCACCATGCTGTTCATCGACGAGGTGCACCGCTTCTCCAAGTCCCAGCAGGACGTGCTCCTCCCCGCCGTCGAGGATGGGCTGGTCGTGCTCATCGGCGCCACCACGGAGAACCCCTTCTTCGAGGTGAATCCGCCCCTGTTGAGCCGGGCCTCACTGTGGCGGCTGCACCCCTTGTC